>JBCCOX010000007.1:0-21168 GCA_039025155.1 Deinococcota bacterium
ACTTAGATTATGACGATCACGATTGCTAGTGCCCAAGCTCAGATTTACTCAACACCTTGGGAAAATGCGGAGGCCGCCTGCCAGCTCATTGCTGCTGCCAAACAAGCAGGTGCTGACCTCGTCCACTTTCCTGAAGGTGCTTTTTCTGGCTATGTCAAACAACAAATTAAACATTGGGATGATGTTGACTGGGACGCGCTCGAGCACGCCCTCTTACACATCTGCACCTGCGCTAAAGATACAGGCATGTGGGTGGTGGGCGGCAGCAATCACCGCCTCACGCCCCCACACTGGCCACACAATAGCTTGCTAATTATCGACAGTGACGGTCAGCTTCACACCCGCTACGACAAACGCTTTTTATCCCACACAGAAGTCACAAATTGGTATACGCCCGGTAGCGTTCCAATTACCTTTGAGGTTAACGGCTACACGTTTGGCTGCGCCATTTGTATTGAGGTGCAATTTCCAGAGGTTTTTGGCGAGTACCGTGAGCTAGGTGTCGATTGTGTGCTGCTGTCGTCGTATTCAGATAGCACTATGTTCGGGATTCAAGCCCAAGGGCACGCTGCCTGTAATAACATCTGGCTCAGTTTTTCAATACCCGCCCAAATGAGTGCTGATTGTCCTAGCCGCATTATTGGGCCATCTGGTGAGCTTGTAGCGCAGTGTGCGCCCAATCAAGCTGAGGTCACCCTCTACACACTTGACCGAGATGACCCGCGTTGGGATATTCCTTTACACAAAGCACGCCCGTGGCGTCAAAAGGCTCGAGCTGGCAACATCTACCAGTCTAAACACGTTACAGACCCGCGTAGTCAGGCAAGGAACAAACTTTAATCATCCTCTAGATGCATACATCTGCTTCAGCTAGGGTTAAGCTGAGGCTAAGTTCGCTAGCTCGAGCAAGCAATGTCAAATTCATTGAGAGCCTAGCAGGGTTAAATCATCGAGAGCCTAGTAGGTCGTTTTCCAAACCATCACATGCATTTAGGAGGAATAGGCGCGTTACTGTCAGGAACGTACATTGGCCACTGCGTTTAGTAGATTGCATATTGTGTACAGCTATTTAGGCAATAGACTACCCAGCTACGTCACGCCTGACATCAACCAACGCCCTCACATTATGTTTGCTGTTTTTTCCACTTTGTTTAATGTTGTCTTACCTGCGTTCGTCATTATGGGTATTGGTGCGATTATCGGCTATTACCTAAAGCTGGACATCAGATCCATTAATCGCTTGGCACTTTACAGCACCACGCCCGCGCTTATTTTTAATTCACTGTCGCGTACAACGCTCGAGCCAGCCAATGTCGGCCGCTTACTCGCCGCCTTTTTTGTGATGCTCGTTAGCATGTTGGTGATCTCGAGCCTAGCCAGTTTGCGCTTGCCTGCGTCTGCTCGCCGTGGTGTGATTGCTAGTAGTATGTTTGTCAATAGCGCCAACCTCATGTTTCCTGTAACACTGTTTGCCATTGGCGATGCCGGCGTGGAACGGGCGCTGGTGCTTTACGTCACGACAACGGTGCTCCTTTACATTGTTTGTCCTATTATTTTTTCAGAAGGTGCTAGTCCACGTAAGTTGGTAGCATCTGTGTTGTCTATTCCTGTTGTGTGGGCTGCCCTTGCCGCGTTCGCGTTTAATACAGCGGGCTGGTCGCTACCCCTTGGGATTGGGCGAGGTGTGGAGCTTTTAGCAGGTGCCGCCATCCCCCTTGTTTTACTTGTGTTAGGCATGCAAATTCAGCGCACGGGCCTACCTATTCCCAGCCGCGTGAACTGGCTAGCTAGCGGTCTGCGCTTATTGGTAGGACCCTGTATTGCGTTCGCAGCCGCCTACGGATTGGGCCTGCGAGATATTGACTTAGCTGTTGTGACGTTGTTTGGCGCTATGCCCCCAGCAGTCATGGTCTTTATGCTGGCGCTCGAGTTTAGTGACAACGCCGAAGAAGTTGCCCGCACGGTTGTCTTTTCAACCCTGAGCGCACTTGTGTCGGTCTCTATTGTCGTGACCCTTATTCAACCAATGCTGTAACTGATGCTGTAAACGACATCTTCTTAAACCCGCTTAAAAAGTTGAGGTGCTATGACCTACAACCAACAGCAGCAAGTTGTTCTTCTTTGCGTCATCGTCTTTTTGACGACGCTAGCAGGCTTGCTCATTACGCCTTTAGTCCCTGTTTATGCAACAGGCTTGGGTGCGTCGTTAGCGGTTGTAGGCCTTTTAGATGCGGCTGCGTTTGGATTATCTTTTTTCTTAGCAATTCCTTTTGGTAGTCTTGTTGACCGCTTTGGACCCCGCACGCTCATCGGTGTAGGGGTTGCTGGCTTTGCACTCTCACCCTTAGCTGTGCTGCTAACTGAAACACTGCCCGGCTTAGCTGTAACACAAATGCTGCTTGGCGTATCACATTTGAGTTTGATTGTTGCCTCACAAACACTCATTACTGGGTTCGCTACTGGCAAGCAACAAGAGCGCTATATGGGCTGGTACGCCATGATGATCTCGAGCGCGCAAATGTTGGGCCCGCTCATTGGCGGCAGTCTGGCAGATGCCTTTAGTTTTCGTGTTGTGTTTGCCGTAGCTTGTGTTGTACCCGTGATTCCTTGGGTTCTCTCGAGACAGCTTGATGGCATGCCCAAGATAACGTCTAACGAGGCTAGCTCTAAAAAACGTATGACCCCAAATTTAACCAACGTACGCAGCATTCTGACGCTTCGCGGCGCGCAACTCGCCATTCTCTCGAGCGTCGGTATCTTATTAACCCAACGCGCCTACAGCACGTTTTTTCCGGTACTTTTAGACAGACTTGGTTACAGTGTGAGTGCTATTGGTTTGCTACTAAGTTTACGGGCGCTTAGTTCGACCCTTATTCGCCCATTTATTCCCAATGTTGTAGCAGTATTTAAGACAAGGCCACACACACTTTTTGTGGTCATGGCAAGCATTGGTATGGCTGTTGTAGGCGCTGGCTTCAGTCAGCTTACAGGCTTATTCGTTCTGTTTACAGCTTTAATGGGCGTTTGTGGTGGCATCTCCCAACCCGTTAGTGTGCTGATGATGGCAAATGCTGTGTCTGTCAGTGAACGCGGGTTTGCGCTTGGGCTTAGGTTGATGGGCAACCGTTTAGCTCAAGTGACCAGCCCTCTGGTGTTTGGTCTAGTAGCTGATTTGTGGCGGCTCGAGGGAGCTTTTTTAGGAGCCGGCCTCGCCGCTGCTGGTTTAGCAGCTTGGTTTTGGACGCTTATTCCTGCTCAACCTTCACCTAACTCTGCTGAGCAAGCTGCAGATGACTAACTTGCTTTAAATTGTGTCAATCAAAATCACTTACATGCTCTGTCCAGATAAGGATGCACAGGCCATACATACACTCTCGTCTATTTTTACACTTGCAGAACTTCAAGTCTTGAACAACTCATCGTAAGCCAGCACACGTTGCACTTATCTAATTTGGGTGGAAGATAGTTCCTTACAACTCATTAGGTACATCTAATGAGTACAAGCTTATGAGATGCCGCAGAGCACAAAATCAGTCTTACAAACATCTTGAAATTATTGATGCTCTGCTCGAGCCCGTGAGGGGTGAAGATTAACAGGCTCGAGGAAAAAGACTCAACCAAGTGATACTCGTTCAAAAGCTGATGGTTTTGACAATCACTTCATGATGTGCGTCAGAGACATATTCCAGATAGTTTGACAACATCAAATTCAAGTTACTCACTACAGCTAAGCGACCTTATTGGAGGTGGTGTTTTAGATAAATTTTGTCCTGCCTCAGCGTGTGTTGATCCAACCCGGCTCAACTATCACGATAGCCAAGCTCATCAAGGAGCTGAATTATGCCTTTATCCAACCCTACCAACTCTGCCAAAGTTATACCTTCTGAACAAACATCACGGCAACGTCCCAACTTCATTCGCTTTTTGAGCTATGTACGCCCTTACTGGTGGATGATTGCCCTGGCCGCGGTGGGCGGCATCATCAAATTCACCATACCGCTACTTGTACCGCAGGTGACCCAGCACTTTGTTGATAATGTTTTTTTGAGTGAGCTTGACCCGCGTGCTCAGTGGCGTGAGGTTTACACAATTTTAGCTGGTTTGTTTGCCCTCTATGTGGTTATCTGGGTACCGGGCACGTATATGCGTACCTATTTTGCCGGTAAAGGTGGTAGTAGCGCTGTGTTTGACCTACGCCGCGACCTTTATGACCGCATTTTGCGCATGTCAGCATCCTTTTTTAAACGCAACCGCTCAGGCAGCGTGGTGTCGCGCTTAATTAGTGATGTGGAACTTACCCAGAACTTGGTGGGGAGCGCTCTTACCAATGTTTGGATGGACTCAACGGCGGTTTTGGTTGTGCTCTTTTTTTTGATTCGCATTGATGTGCGTGTGACCCTCGTTGCATTGGTCACGTTTCCCGTTTATATAATGCTATTTCGCTACTTTCAAAACGAAATTCGTGATTCGACCCACCGCATTCAAGAAGGCATCTCGGACATGGCAGGTAACGCACAAGAAAAAATTGCTGGTAGTGCCATTGTTCATGCGTTTACGCAAGAAAAACGTGAAAATAACATGTTCCGCGAAAGTTCAGATGATCTGTTTAGTGCCACCATGCGGCGGGTGCGGTTTCGTGGTGCTAACAACGCATCTACAGGCTTGGTCACCCAAAGCGCACCCCTGTTAGTGATGCTTTATGGCGGCTATTTGGTGACGCGCGGGCAGCTTAGCGTGGGGCAACTGGTCGCCGTGAGCATGTATTTGCGGCCGCTCTACTTGCCGCTCGAGCGTTTCAGTGAACTCAACGTGGTCCTATCCAACGCCCTTGCTGCGCTTGACCGTATTTTTAGTGTGATGGATCAAGAGCCAGATATTCAAGATAGCCCCGGTGCTGCCAAGCTTAAAACGATTCGCGGGGCGGTTAAGTTTCAAGACGTTGCGTTTCACTATCCTGCAGCAAGCTATGCCCCTGCAAAAGATACCAGTACGGAGGATGCTGCCAACGAAGATAGTCGTAACGCACCTACCCTAGAAGACGTGAAACTCGAGGTTCAACCGGGACAAAAAGTTGCCTTTGTAGGCCCAAGTGGTGCGGGCAAAAGTACCCTTGTAAGCCTCATCCCACGTTTTTATGATGTTGCTGAGGGCACAATTTCCGTTGATGGGCACGACATTCGCGATGTCAAAGTTAAATCCCTACGCAAACACATTGGCATGGTGTTACAAACGCCTATTTTGTTTAGTGGCAGCGTGCGCGACAACGTGCGCTACGGCAAACCAGATGCGACACAAGCTGAACTGATTGAAGCCTGTAAAGCTGCCAACGCCTTTGACTTTATCCGCGCACTTCCCAGAGGTTTTGACAGTGAAGTTGGCGAGGGTGGCGCGCTGCTCTCGGGAGGTCAGCGGCAACGCCTCACCATTGCTCGAGCGTTTCTTAAAGACCCAACCATTTTGATTTTAGATGAAGCCACAAGCGCCCTAGATAGCGAGTCGGAGCGGCTTATTCAAGATGCTTTAGAACGGCTCATGGTCGGGCGTACTACGTTCATCATCGCTCACCGGCTTAGCACCGTGATTGGTGCTGACATGATTGTTGTCATGCAAGCTGGGCGTGTAGTTGATGTTGGCACTCACAATGAGCTTGTAGCACGGCGCGGCTTGTATCAAAATCTTTACCAAAAAGCAGCAGCTGCATAGAGAACATCACCTCAACATCAGCGCACAAGTCCCGGATGCCATTATCACGCAGACACAGCAACCTTGGCATCCACGTGCTGCAAGCTAAGCTCCCACAAACGTTCTTGAGTGTCAATATCATGTGCAAGTGGATTAACCTCTTCTTCTATATGCGGTGGACCATAATAAGTGCCAGTTATGCCACGCGCGTCTGCGGATGACGCCAAGTAAACTGCTGGTGCAGCACCATCATGTGGGGTTCGGCGTAATCTTAAACGGCGAATCGGTGCAGCCAGTTTATAGATGAGGCCGTTGTTTTGGGTAAACCCCGTCACCACAACACCCGGATGCACCGCGTTAGCCGTCACACCACTACCCTTCAACTGTCTGGCGAGTGTAAACGCATGAACCACATTGGCAAGCTTGCTTTGACTGTAGACAGCCCAACCCGCGCCGTACTGCCCTTTGCCTTCGGTCTGCCAAGTGTGCTCAAACTGCACATCATCCCAGTGGATGCGTCCGTCTAGGTGTGCTATAGAAGATTGGTTGATGATGCGCGCGTCGCCATATTGCTGGGCGGTTTGTTTGAGAGCATCTAATAACTCATGCGTGAGCAAAAAATAGCTGAGGTGGTTAAGCGCCCACGTCATCTCAATACCATCTGCACTTTCTTGGCGTGTTGTGAACCATGCACCTGCGTTATTGACAAGGACATCTAGTCTATCTAAATCATCTTTTAAGGTGCTCGCTAAAGTCCGTACATCTGCCTGACTGGATAAATCTGCAACGTAGTAATGGATGTTGTCATTGCCCGTCTGCTGGCGAATCTCTTTAGATGTTGCGATACATTTCTGCTTGTTCCTGCCAATGATGACTGTACGTGCACCTTGTTGAGCAAGGTCATGGGCGATAGCTTTGCCGATGCCATTGGTTGCACCTGTGATGACGGCTGTTTTTCCTTGCATAGCTAGACTCCTTGGATCTGTTTGTAAAGCTCACTAAATGAGATGATGTATTTCTGATGTGTCATACATACATGCTAAGCTCAATGTTACTGCTGGTAACTAAGGCCACTATGCCATGTTGCCGTTGGTAACATTGTAAGCTAACATGCACATGACCAATCCGTCTTATCATCATGGAAATTTAAAGCAAGCACTCATTGCTGCTGCCCGCGAACAACTTGCTGAGCACGGGGTTGCTTCGCTCAATTTGCGCGCACTCGCACGTGGGCTCAAAGTCACACACCCAGCGGTGTACCGTCACTTTAAAGATAAAGATGCCTTGCTCGAGGCTGTTGCTGAAGAGGGTTTTATAGAATTAACGAAACGTTTGCAAAAAGCTTCAGGCCTACCTGCAGAAGATCACGCACGTGGGCTCGAGCACATGGCTACTGCCTACATAGGGTTTGCACTTGACTATCCAGAACTCATCCAGTTAATGTTTGCACTGATACCTGCAAATGAACGCATGCAAAATGAAAGCTTGTACGCGGCTAGCAAGCAGGCTTATGCTGTACTGCTCAGCAGTGTTGCGCACACAGACACCGACCCTTACATCAGCAGTGCGGTTGTGTGGGCGCTATTTCACGGGTTGGCAACGCTGACGATTGACAAGCAGCTCGAGGTTTTAGATGATCCTGACAAACGCCAAACAGTGATTTCCCAAGCCGCACACGTGCTTGCAAAAGGGATGTTTTGAGATCGCTTAAATATATGAAACACCTTCAACTGTAGAGCATCTAAACCAAAGAGCGTCAATAAATAGCATTGTAGTGGTTGATTGTGACGCTCGAGTAACGCCAGCTGGTATGGGAGTCACTGGTTTGATACTCGAGTAACTACCCACACAACACACTGCATTTGCTATAAGTAAGCATCGTGTTTGAGTTTCTTGTCACAATCATTCTAGCTATACCTATTGCGATAGTTGCGCTTTTTATTTACCTCTTAAGGCGTACAGCTCGTGACCATAGGCGCATTGACAAACTGGAAACTAAGCTAGCTGTCGTATCGCGGCAGCTACAACACTTCCGTAACATTGTTGAGGGTTTAGATGTAACTCAAGATACGGAACTACTGTCTTTTGATAAGGCTAAACGCGCCACGGCACACGCCTCAGACGAGCTAACCGCTTCATCTTCTCGAGTACCTGACGAAGTTACAAGCGATGATGTTAAAGGTAATGACGTTATAGGCGATGCACAGGTGGTTAGCTCACCAACACCTGATGCAGCAGCTTATCAGCCTCAAGAACATCTCCCTAAACCAGACAGTCAAAAAACCTTTGGTAGAGGGGTAGCTTCAGCTCGAGCTAGGCCAGCTCAGAAAGAAACTCAACAAAAAACATCACCTGAACGTACATCACCAAGCTGGTTCAGCCGCTTAACTGGGGCGAATACCATTGCTAGGCTGGGTGTTGTACTGCTCTTTATTGGCTTGGGATTTGCCGTGCAACTGGCCGCTCGAGCAGGCATGTTTCCGCTCGAGCTACGGCTTGCGTTAATCGCTCTAGTGGGCTTAATTATGGTGGCACTCGGCTGGCGGCTACGCAAGCGGCGGCCCGCATACAGTTTTAGCTTGCAAGGTGGCGGCGTAGCGATATGTTACTTGGTTGTATTAGCCGCGCTCAGAACCTATCAACTTATACCTGAGTCACTCGCGTTTACCATGCTGGTGTCACTAACTGCGCTGACGGTAACTTTGGCTGTCATGCAAGATGCACTTGCGCTGGCCGTCATTGGCATGCTGGGCGGGTTTGCTACACCGCTATTTGTCTCGAGCCTCTTTGACGACGTGAGTTTATTCAGCTATTCACTTGTGCTCAATATAGGTGTCTTGCTTGTCGCCTATGTCAAAAGATGGCGGCCGTTATACACAGCTAGCTTTTACAGCAGCTTTGTGTTGATTGCACTTTGGAATGTCATTAACCTGCCAGCAGCTACAAGTTTCAGCGCGTGGCCAGTTGTAGATGGGTTTTTGCTAGCTCACTTTGCGCTTTATCTGACGATGAGTGTGTTGCTGGCACATCAACCTAAAGCATCCCCAGAAACGACCGTCGTCTTTGTGTTACCCATAGCCGTGTTTGGTTGGCACGTGCAACTTGTTGACCACCTCCCCTTTGTCCCTGCTATCAGCGCGCTAGGATTTGCAGGGGTGTATTTGGGGCTGGCTAGCTGGTTACTGCGGCGTAAACCTACTGAGAATATGCAACCTCAGCGCCTTGCTGAAATTTTTACGGTGATTGGCACTATTTTTGTCACCTGCAGTATTCCCTTAGCTTTTGATAGCGAGCTAACCACAGCGTTATGGCTATTAGAGGGCGCGGGACTCGTGTGGCTTGGGCTACGCCAAAAGCGCCGTTCGTTACGCATCCTCGGCGTACTGCTACAGTGCTTTGCATTTGTCATGATTCAAACGCGTATCTCAACAGATATCTTGTATATCTTTAGCGATACAAGCAGCGTTATAGACGGCGTCCGTTTGTCCCTAACGACATTTCCACTAGACCCAGATAGCTTATTTATACGGGCCTTACTCGCTGTATCTCTGCTAACAAGTAGTTTACTTCTACATAAACATCGTGAGCTTATACCTCGTGTTGAAAAACACCTAAGTTCATTCTTACTTTTTTTGGGGATGTCGAGTTGGACGCTCTTTGCGTGGCGCGTGGCAGATACGTGGGTTCAGCCAGATAGCTGGCTTGTCTCCGCGCTATTACCTGCAGAATCGGTGCTTGCAGAATCAAGGGTAGCCATTAGACTGCTCCAAAGTTACCTGATGCTAGTATTTTTGGCTATAACAGCTTATCTCTGCATCAAAGGACAACAACTTGCCAACTGGCGCGCGTTGGGCAACGTGGCGTTAGGCTTACTGCCTAGCATGGTGCTGGTGCTACGCAACCACATCGATCTAAACAGTACGTATCTACAGTTGCCTACACAAGTACCTACAGCTTGGATGCTCGGCATAATCATCATTTGGGGAGCGACGTTTGCGCTATTGGCTTGGGTGATTACTAACCATCAGCCGGCAGCGTTAGCGCAGGTCAAAGGTGTTTTTGGTGAGTGGCGGGGATGGGCTCGAGCCTACAGCCTCATTAGTTTGTGGTTACTATTTTTTGTTGGCGCGTGCATGACGGTCTATCTACTAGCCACCATTCCCCCGCTACGCGCCCAACCCGAATGGCGTAGCGTTTTAGAAATTATCACCACGCTTGTTTTGAGCTACCTTGCAATACGACCCTCTATGGAGCGTCATCTAGACAAACTCCACCTAAACGCCAATAACATCTACACGCTCATGTTCCCGCCGGTTGGGTTCGTCCTCAGCGGGTGGCTAGCGTTTATGTCCCTTAACTATGCAGGTGAGTTTCCACCGTTACCCTACGCGCCACTACTCAACCCTTTTGACATAGTTGCCATTGCCCTTGTCTGGTTACTTGGTTTCTACCTCTGGCAACTCCAGCGACGGCAACTTATACGCCAAGTCCGGCAGCTAGGGTTGTGGCTTTTGGTTGCACTGAGCATTGCTTGGCTCACTACCACGCTTTTGCGCAGCTTGCATCACATCACGGGTGTGGCGTTTCGTTTTGAGGACCTTTATGCGTCAGCCGTGGCCCAATCTTCGGTATCAATTTTTTGGGCAACGCTGGCACTTATTGCAATTTTGCTTGCCAAACGCTGGCAACGACGCACACCTTGGTTGATGGGCATGTTGTTGCTGGCTGTGGTGGTCGTTAAATTATTTTTAGTTGACCTTACAGATGTGTCCACCTTGGGTAGAGCCGTGTCGTTTGCCAGTGTGGGTGGACTGCTTTTGCTAATTGGTTACCTTGTGCCTTTGCCACCGGCAGCAAAATCTGTGGCAGCGACAGATACTTCAAGTGATGGTACGTGATGATGCCGCACATAAGCCTTACATCAGCAATATCGTGGTCTGAACACTATTGGCTGAGAACACTTAGACAGCGAGGGTTTAAGTGACCATAACGAGGGCAAATTGGTCGTCAAGTGAGCAAATCTCATTTTGGCTCGAGGATGGCATTAGGCTTGCTCGAGCCGCTCCAAAACAGCCTCAAAATGCCGTCTCAGTTCATCTATTAACGACGTTGGTTGCACAATCCGAAAGCTCACGGCTAAACGGCTGATGGTTTGCACAATAAACGCTGTGCTTTTGACATACGCTGTCACCCGCACACCCTCATCACGTGCTTGCAAAATCACATACCCCGCCGGAAATACATCCTGGGCATCTTCC
Organism: Deinococcota bacterium; assembly: GCA_039025155.1. Lineage (GTDB taxonomy): Bacteria > Deinococcota > Deinococci > Deinococcales > Trueperaceae > JBCCBI01. The sequence continues at coordinate 10,941 of JBCCOX010000007.1, forward strand.
AAAGGCATATCAATGTCAATAATCACCTCTGTGCGGCCGTGCTGACTTCGGGCAATGCCATCGGTCACAAAATTGAGGACATCCAGCTCAGCAAATTCGGGTGTTGTCGTAAACGTTATCTCTGTAAGCGTCAACTTGACAATGCGGTCAACCCGAAACGTCCTAAGTGAGTGTCGCAAGTGGCAGTAACCCACCACAAACCAAAGCCCCAGCACGTGCACAATCACATAAGGATCAAGCTCGCGCTGGGTGCTGCTGCCACCCGCAGCTTGGTAGCGCATATTCACACGTATATGCTCACGTGTTGCGCGACTGACCTGCATCAGCACATCGCTAGGCACGCGCACAAGGGATGGCGGCCGTGACATCATCACGCTATCGCTCAGGGCTTGCAAGTTATCCGCAACGTGTTTGGGGAGGCTAGGTAGCAAGCGCGCTAAGGCACTCGAGCTCACCTTGCCAAGCTCAGCTGAGTCTTTAAGGAGTAACAAACCATAACTTAACGCCAACGCCTCGTCATCTGTGAAGTTCATCGGCAGCAGATTGAGGCCACCTTGGAGCACGTAGCCACCTTGCGGACCGCGTAATGACTTGATGTCATAACCTAACAAGCGCAGTTCATCAATATGACGGCGCACGGCCCGGGTACTCACCCCCAAGTTTTGAGCGAGTTCGGTAGCAGAAACACGTTTTCCTGACTGCAAATAACCAAGCACATCCAAGTAGCGAGCAAAGGTGATAGACACAAAGTTATTCTAAAGCCAATTAGGACATTCTGCGTCCACATTGTTAATTAGACTTGGATGTATGAAACAAACACAGCAAGATACATCTGTTCGCATTCTTGGTTCATCCGTTCGTACCAATCATGAGCTCGAGTCCAACCCTGAAACTGGCCGCATACCTGCTTTGTGGCAAACCTTCATGCAACAAGGCGCCGCACAGAGCATTCCCGGAGCAAGCTCCCCCGTGGTTTACGCTGTCTACAGCGACTATGAATCGGATGTCAGTGGGGATTACACTCTCACCTTAGGCACTACAAGTGAGGCTGAGGATGCCAACCTCAACCCCGTCACTGTGCCTACTGGCAACTATCTTGTGTTTGAGGAAGCCGGTCCCACACCTGCTTGCACTGTTCAAGCGTGGCAAACCATCTGGGCGTACTTTGCTGATCCAAACTGTGAGCATACTAGGGCCTATGACGCCGATTTTGAGATGTACACCGCTGCTGAAGGCGTTAGCGTCTACATCGGCATCAAATAAGTCGCAACCAGATTGATATTTAGGTGATGTGAGTTGTGATGATACAGCTCGCATCACCACATAACTGAGGAGGTTAACTGTGTCATCTCCAGCAACCCTATCACCAATCTCAATTCCAAACATGCCTGCTGATGTAAAGACAGTGTTTGATAGCTACCCCCAACCCCAACGCACGTACCTAAATCATCTTCGCAATCTCATCTTTGAAGTTGCAGCTGAGACAGAGGGTGTGGGCGAGCTTGAAGAAACCTTCAAATGGGGACAACCGAGTTATCTAACAACGGCTAGCAAATCCGGCAGCACTATCCGTTTAGGCATGCATGGCAATTATCACTACGCGCTTTATGTGCACTGTCAAACCAAACTACTAAGTCGTTTTCGGGACATTTACGGGAGTTTACTAAGCTACGATGGTAAGCGGGCGCTAGTGTTTGAGAGAGATTTCCAAGATGATGCAACTCAGGTGAGTGTGATCAAAGATTGCATTGCACTTGCTTTGACATATCACTGCTGGAAAAATGAGTACTAAACATAACTGAAGCAGATAAGGGATTTCAGAAAGGCAGTTCTAGATCGTCAGACAGTACTAATCACTTAGCCAAAGTGAAACTCAGTTCTAAACAAATTAGAAGGTAAAGATGGCGCTGTGCTAATCAGGCCAACTTTACCTCTAGTAGAATATCAAATCTATACTTAATTTAATATTCTATTGTACTAAGTTAGCATTATTGAAAGTGGCAAAATAAAAAGATTTTTGCCAAAGCTGATGAACTGCCGGTAGCAGTACTAGCCGAAACAAATAGATCAGTTGAATATCTTTCCAAGCCAGTGTAAGTTGGATTTGGCCTGTGGCACTGCACATTTACTGGTATGAAGGCTGATCCACCTGGCGGTATTGGGCTACCAAAATATACTCCCCCAACGTCACCTACTAGGTTATAAAAAGGTTCTAGTCGTGGACTAAATTGAGCTGTCCACAAACTCACTTCTTCCGATCCAACATTATTTACCTTTACCGAATAAAATGCGTTTGTAGCATTATTTCCAGGTATAACATACACATTGTAATCACGCGAAGGTAATACCGTTGTTTGCTTATTACTCCTATTAATCCCCTCTTGTAAAACCGTGATTCCGTTATCATCAATCTCAAAGACTAAGTCTTCCTCAGCTGCTATTTCGCTCTCGGGTGGCGCTGATGGTTGACCACAAGCAGCTAAAACAAGAAGTAACAACAATAACAACCTAGACGTAATGCGTCTTAACATGGTTCCCCCTAAATTAAACAATTATTATCTATGTTAGTAAGGGCCCTTAAATCATAGACACCCCGATTATAGGGAGTTCGCCTTTAATATGTGTGCTTCGTTTTTGCCACAAATAGATTAAACGTGCTACTATTAACCTTTGCTTTTAGCTCGAACCCTTCTTAATGTCTTCAAAAATAGGCCACCACAGCATAAATACGGACAAAGCTTCTTTTTTTGAAGTAGATTCCCTACAGTGTAACCACACATGAATACCTTCATTAACTTTTGTATTCATAACTACCGCGTTCCAAATTCCAACCCTCTATTCCCCAAATACTATATTCGGTTTGTGTACTTATCCATTAATACATGCTTTTATTGTTTGAATTCTCTTAAAGCCACCTCCTTAATCACTGACCAGCTCTCATTATCAAGTCAGCTCAGGCACAACAAATAAGGTAAGCTATAAACACATACCCTACGGGGTGTCCACCTTCCAAAGGAGAATGTTTATGCACAAGCTTGCTAAGTTTGTAAAGCTCGCCTGTTTTCTTGTTGTTACTACAGGACTAACTTCTACGTTTGCTCAAGTTGCTGTATCAACGTGGGGCTTCAATATGGACCTCATCAACGAGCACATTACAGATACCTTCGTTGAACAGTTTGAGACCGAAATCCTTTACGACTTAGGCAACAACGCTGACAGACTCACCCGCTTGCAACTGCGTAGTGACAATCCAGAAATTTCAGTCGTTGAGTTAGCACCAACCTTTGCGATTCGGGCCATGCGTGAAGGCCTCATTGAACCCATTGACACCTCACGGTTAAGCAACTACGATGCACTCTATGACTGGGCGCAAGACCCTCTTGGTGGGAATCACGGGATTGGCTTTACCGTCTATTCATACGGCATCGTCTACCGTACAGACTTGATTGATGAGCCCATCACCTCGTGGCAGGATTTGTGGCGGGAAGACTTAGCAGGGCGTGTTAGCTTACCCAACGTCACCACCACCCAAGGTTTAGCCACTATTGTGATGGCCAGTCAGGCTTGGGGAGGCGATGCCGAGAATCCAGATGTGGGGTTTGAGAAACTAGCTGAACTTTCCGATGATGTCGTGACGTTTTACGCGCGCTCATCTGAACTTGTCTCGCTATTTCAACAAGGTGAAGTCTGGGCTGCACCTGTTCTTAGGTTTGCGTGGGGATCGCTGCTCGATACCGATCTACCACTCGCTTGGGTTGCCCCTGAAGAAGGCTCGGTTGGGTTCGTAAACACTGTGTCGATTATTAGTGGCGCGCCCAATGTTGACAGCGCTTACGATTACATCAACCACCGCCTTAGCCAAGAGGTACAGTCACGCTTGGCCATGGACATTGTTGATTCACCAACTCGAGCGGATATTGAGGTTGATGCTGAAACCGCTGAGCAACTTACCTACGGTGATACAGAGATGAGCAACTTGATTTTCCTCGACTACGACTATTTGTTGGATGTTGAAAGCGACTGGATTGAACGCTGGAACGAAGAAATCGCCCAATAGACCTAGCTCGCTAATACATTCCACGTGAATACTAAGATGCCCCGCTGGGCGTGGTTCCTCATCCTACCAGCCACAATTGTGCTTGTACTGGCGTTTGTGCTCCCGCTCAGCTTACTTTTTGTGAGCAGTTTTTTTGCTGAAGGCGGCTTTACGTTTGCGGCGTATGCTGACTTTGCCTCGAGCAGCGCCTCACAGCGGGCTTACCTACGCACAGTAAGAATTGCCAGCATCGTCACCTTAGGAACGATTGTTCTAGGCTACCCAGCAGCTTACGCCATCAGCCGCGTGACCATGCGCTGGCGGGTACTGCTCATTGCGCTTATCATTTTGCCGCTCATGACCAACCCGGTGGCGCGTACCTTTTCATGGCTAGTGATTCTGGGGCGTACCGGCCTCATCAACAACTTGCTTACAACCATCGGTCTAGATTCTGTACGTTTGCTTTACACCGAAGGGGCCATGATTGTTGGCCTGTTGCATCTGTTCATGCCGCTCATGATGCTGCCCCTCGTCAGTGCGTTTGAAAACATTCCTAATGATGTTGTTCCTGCTGCCCAAAGTCTAGGTGCATCCCAAGCTCAAATTTTTGTACGCGTGCTCATGCCACTCACAGTAGAAGGCTTAACGATTGGGGCCACACTTGTGTTTACGGGCTGTGTCACAGCGTACGTAACCCCGGCTATCTTAGGCGGTAGCCGAAGGCTTATGCTCAGCACACTACTTCATCAACGTGCATCCACCATGCTGGATTGGTCAGGGGCAACTGTGGTGGCAGTCGTCATGTTTTTAACTACCCTGCTGGCAATGGTCATTATCCAGCGGCTGCTGGGATTCCTGCACTCACCCAGAGGTTTAACATGAGTGGAGGCTTAGTGTGAAAGAGGCCCGCTTTCCTCAGATTGTTTTGGGACTGCTTATGGTGTTTTTACTGGCACCGTTTTTGATTATCTTTATCGCCTCCTTTGGTGTTAATGCCTCGTTGCAATTTCCACCGCAGGGGTTCACCGTAAATTGGTTTCGCAACGTCCTTGACCAACCCAGTTTTGTGAGCGGGTTTTACTTGAGCGTGCAGGTTGCGGCCGCATCAACCCTGTTAGCGCTTGTACTGGGTGTTCCTTTAGCGTATGCCAGCTCACGCTATACATTTCGGGGACAAAGGGCTATTCAAGTCCTCGCCACTCTCCCTGTAATTGTCCCTGAGCTGGTATTGGGCTTGGCGTTACTCCGGTATCTCATCGTCGCCACAGACTTACCGCTGCGTCCCAGCCTCATGTTGGGTCACACGACCTTACTGATACCCTACACGGTGCGCATTACACTAGCGAGTCTCAGCAACCTCCCCTACGACATCGAACAAGCTGCCATCAGTTTAGGGGCATCCCGCTTGACAACATTTTTTAAGATCGTCGTACCCAACATTCGCGATGGTGTGCTTACCAGTTTTGTGCTGGCCTTTATTTTGTCGTTTAACAACGTGCCTGTGTCGCTGTTTCTCACCGGCATTGGTACGGCGACGCTACCTATTCAAATGCTCCTGTACATGGAATACAACTTTGACCCGTCGATTGCGGCGTTATCTACCTTGCTCATCATCTTTTCCAGCCTAGTTGTGCTCATTACCGAGCGTCTTTTAGGCATTTCACGGGCGTTCAAGTGAGGCGTCTTCACACAAGGAGTAGCGGATGGCATTTTTAGAGTTAACCGATGCTGCCATTGGCTACCAAAAGGGAACGCTAGTTGTTGATGGACTCAATCTGTCAGTTCAAGAGGGTGAACTGGTGTCATTTTTGGGACCGAGTGGCTGCGGTAAAACAACTACTCTGCGAGCCATTGCAGGCTTTGTACAATTACAGCGAGGCAACCTCAACATTGCTAGTAAAACCTATAACGACGTGCCTGCCAACAAACGCAACATTGGCGTGGTTTTTCAAAGTTATGCGCTGTTTCCGCACTTGTCCGTCTTTGACAATACTGCGTTTGGGCTTCGGCTCAGGAAAGTTCGCGGTCCAGACTTACGACGTAGGGTGGCTGACGCACTCGAGATGGTCGGGTTATCTGGATTTGAAACACGTTTACCCGCTCAACTTTCCGGCGGGCAACAGCAGCGCGTAGCGATGGCTCGAGCCGTTGTCATTGAACCACAACTCCTGTTACTGGATGAACCCCTCTCCAACCTAGACGCCAAATTACGCATTGAACTTCGCACTCAATTGCAACGCTTACAAAAACGTTTGGGCGTCACCTCTATTTACGTGACCCACGACCAAACTGAGGCACTCGCGCTATCTGACCGCATTGTGGTGATGAACGCCGGTAAGATTGAGCAGCTCGGCAGTCCTGAAGACATCTACCAGCAACCTGCCACGCTGTTTGTGGCTCAGTTTATGGGCTTTGCAAATCAGTTCAACGGACACGTTTCAGAAATTGTGGGTGATACTGCCTACGTTGATACGCCACAAGGTACTGTGCAGACTCGTATTGGCCAAGACGTGACTCGAGGTAGTGATGTAACCGTTGCGTTTCGCGCCAGCACAGCCGAGCTATATCCAAATGATGCAGACACACCTGAAGATACCTTTAGGATTGACGGACAGGTTATCTTGCGCACGTTTGAAGGTGAAAACATTACCTATTTGATTAGCACAGCGCTAGGTGAGTTTGAGGTCTCTGTCTCGAGTGACTCTGTTTCAAGTAACCACGCGCATATTCATGAACGTGCTGCCGTCAGGCTGTGTTTGCCAGAAAAAAGGTGTATTGCTTATGTCCACTAGCCAGCCATCTCAGCCAACGCCTACTCCACAAAGGCACATTCGCAGCCGCCCCAGTGATATTGCGCCTTACGTACTCATTCCGGGTGATCCCGGCCGGGCTGAGCGCATTGCTGCTAAATTTGTAGACGCCAAGCTCGTTGCCAACCACCGTGAGTACGTTGTTTACACGGGACAAACCCCAGCAGGCACGCCTGTGAGCGTCTGCTCTACCGGTATTGGCGGGCCGTCTGCCTCTATTGCGGTCGAAGAACTCACCCGCATTGGGGCAACCCACTTTATTCGAGTGGGGTCTTCAGGTGGGCGGCAACCGGACATGCGCATTGGCTCTGTGGTGGTGGCTACGGCTGCCTACCGTGGTGAGGGCACATCTCATGACTACATGCCAGCACCATTTCCAGCCGTTGCCGATTTAACCATTACCAACGCGCTTATGGCAGCTTCAGCAAGGCGCTTAGGGAGCCCGCCCTACAGCGGTATTGTCTACACGCGGGATGCGTTTTACAGGCGCGATAAATCTTTGAATGAGACGCTTACTGAGGCAGGCATCGTCGCGGCTGAGCAGGAGTGTGCCACTATCTTTGTGGTGGGGTCACTCCTTAAAGTCAAAGTGGGTGCCATCTTGGGCACAGATTCCAACATCTGGCTTACAGAGCAACCCTCACAAGCTGACAAAGAACGCCTCTACCGTGAGGTTGAAGCCACCATTATCGATATTTCTCTAGCTGCTGTTGATGATCTAGACGCTGCACAGGAGGGCTAGATGGTTGACCTAGTTGTGAGCAACGTGCTGATTGCTGATGTTATCAGCCAACAAACGTATCACGGTTGGTTTAGCATTAAAGGGGGCCGCTTTTTTGAGGTTGAGGCTGGGGATATACCCGCCGACCTAGCTGCGACACAGCACGTTGATGCTAAGGGGAAAACAGCCCGCCCAGGCTTAATCGACAGCCATATGCATATTGAAAGCAGCCTGGTCACGCCAGCACGTTTTGCTGAAGCGGTTCTACCTTGGGGTACAACAACTATATTGCAGGACCCGCACGAGGTTGCCAATGTACTTGGTGCAGAGGGCATCCGCTGGATGATTCAAGCAAGTCAAAACATACGTTTGCGTGTGTACAGTTCAATTTCGAGTTGCGTTCCTGCTACAGCTGAGCACATTGAAACCCCCAATGCCCAACTGAGTTCTGAGGATGTCCTCACACTGGCTAATGAACCAGATGTCCTCGCGCTTGGCGAGATGATGGACTATCAGGGCGTGATTGAAGGTGACACTGAGCGGCTTGCCATATTGGACGCTGGTAGAAGGGCCTCATTGAGCCTCGAGGGACACGTACCATCACTTACTGGACGTGACCTGTCGCGCTATATTGCCCAAGGTATCCGCTCCAATCACACGCTTATGACACCAGACCGCTTGCGTGAACAGGTGCGCAAGGGCTTGTATGTGATGTTACAAGAAAAGTCGCTCACAGCAGATGTTGTGGAGGCCGTCATGAACCTGCCTGACCGCAGTCGGGTCATTCTCATTACTGACGATGTAATGCCGGATAGATTGCGGCGCGGGCACATGAGCCGGATTCTCGAGCTTGCCATCTCACTAGGCTGGGAGCCGCTGGACGCCCTCGCATCTGCCACCCTTCGCCCTGCTAGCTATTTGGGACTGCGTCACTTAGGCGCACTTGTGCCGGGTTATCATGCAGACTTTTTCTTGAGTGATGAAGATGTTTTTCCACCTAAACAGGTGTACGTCGCATGTGAGTGCGTTGCTGAACAGGGTCACCTCAACGTCACGCTAGCAGATACACCCAAACGACCCGACCTCACCACAACCTCGTTTGTACATACCGAACTCAATGAAGATTTTTTTCGCTTGAGTGATGCGTCACACGTGCAAGCAAACATCATCAACGTTAATACAACCAATACCTTTACAACGTTAGAGCAGCGCAACATCACCCTACAAGACGGTGTTCCTCAAGACGATGATCTTGTTATGGGGGTTGTCGTTGCCCGTCAGACCCTACAACAAGCAGCTTTACCAGCACGCGGTGCGGTCACGCTGGTGACAGGTCTAGGGCTCACCAAAGGAGCCTACGCCAGCACCTTTGGCCACGACAGTCATAATTTATTTGTCTTAGGTAAATCCCCCAAGGCCATGTCTCAAGCGGCCGCGGCTGTGCTCGAGCGGGGCGGTGGCATGGCGGTCGTCCCAGCGGTAGATGCATCCCCATTAGTTTTACCCCTACCCTATGCAGGTTTACTTTCTGATGATGCTATTGAGGTAGTGGGTGAACAATTTGAAGCCTTGGAGCAAACCCTCCGCCAGCTTGGTGTTAGCGTCAAAAACCCTATTTTACTGCTGACCATTCTGCCGCTAACGGTCAGTCCGGAGTACAAAATCTCTGATAAAGGTTTAGTGGACGTTGAGAAACGGCAAGTTATTGCCTCATCTAGCTAAGAACGTGGCAACATCTATCCGATGACGTTGCACAGCTGTTGTCAAGATAATGCTGATAACACATCTATTTACACCTTGGTTTGACGATGTTTAGTACGTCTCTTATGATTTGGCGTGACTCAACCACGCCCTATCATTATTGATTGCGATCCTGGCCAAGACGATGCCATTGCCCTGCTACTAGCGCTCGCTGCACCAGATATGCTCGAGCTACGTGGCATTACCACCGTAGCTGGCAACGTGTCTTTAGCGATGACCCAACGCAACGCCCGCCTCATCTGTGACATGGTGGGCAAAACGGATGTTCCCATTTATGCAGGCTGTCCACGCCCCCTCGTGCAACCGCTTGTAACTGCCGAGGAATACCACGGCGAGAATGGGCTGAACGGGCTCGAACTCTACGAACCTGATCTCCCGTTACAAAACACACATGCCGTCAATTTTTTGATGGACGAACTTGCTCGAGCTGACGACAATAGCATCACCCTTGTGGCGATTGGACCGCTTACCAACATCGCCTGTGTGCTTATTCAAGCCCCTCAGCTCGCAGCTAAAATTCGTGAAATTGTCATTATGGGCGGGAGCGTGCGGGAGGCTGGTAATGTCACCGCAGCGGCAGAGTTTAATATCTACGTTGACCCTCATGCAGCGGAGGTTGTACTGAACTGCCGACGGCCGATCGCCCTTTTTGGCCTAGATGCTACTCATCAAGCACGTGTGCCAACACATTGGCGAAGCCGTATGGACAGTTTGCCAAAGACGCCTGCAGCCCACATCCTCAAAGTTTCCGTGGATTACTTTGCCAAAGCTTACAAAGACATCTACGACCAAGATAGCGCCCCTGTCCATGACGTGTTGTGCGTTGCTTATCTGCTTGCACCAGAGCTTTTTGGTGGCATTTATAGGCACGTGGCTGTTGAAACAACTTCAGCCTTGACA
>JBCCOX010000008.1:0-20959 GCA_039025155.1 Deinococcota bacterium
GTCAGGCCGCTCACTAGTGACTTCTTGGTTGTTTTTTGCTATCACTGCTGTATGGGCAATTTTGGCGTGGCTCATCGTACGGGCTGAGCGTTTAGTGGGTACAGGTCCTATCGCTGAAGCCTTACCGCTGATTATCCTTATCAGTGCTGTTCTTATGACAACGATTTTTGCCAAGGTCATTGTCGGGCGCGGTCTCAACCAGCGTTGGCTTATTGGCTTACAACTCTTTCGGGCGATTGGCATGGTGTTTGTGCTCGAGTGGTCTCGAGGTAACTTACCCGCTATTTTTGCCCTGCCCGCAGGTTGGGGCGACCTCGCTACAGCGTTGGTTGCACTCGCCGTCCTCCTCATCTACCGCCGCAGAGCCATTCCTAAACCTGCCATCTACGCCGTGGCTGCAGTAGGTATTTTAGACGCCATCTCAGCATTTTTCTTTGGCTTTTTTAGTAGCCCTACTACCTTGCAACTCTTCGCATTTGACCGGCCTAATCAGGTAGCGTCTTACCCTACAGGATTAATTCCTTACTTTCTTATCACCTTTGCGGTATTGTTTCACATCCTCAGCCTCACGGAAGCGCACCGTACTGCCACAGTTACAGTGAAAGCCAAGGTAGCAGCATGACTAGCTTCCAAGAGCGGTTTGGTCCGTGGGCTGTGGTGACAGGTGCATCTGACGGCATCGGTAAGGAAATTGCCATAGAACTTGCTACACGTGGCCTCAACTTGGTACTTGTGGCACGCAGATTGGAGCGTCTCGATGCTCTAGCTACTCAACTCACAGCAGCACATGGCATAGAAACCTTGACTGTAGAAGCCGACCTTGCTCAGCAATCAGAACGTCACAAGCTTGTTCAAGTAACTGACGCGCTTGATGTTGGGCTTATTGTGCCAGCCGCCGGGTTTGGGACGAGTGGGGTGTTTGCAGATGCTGATATAGCAGAGGAAATCAACATGGTGCATGTGAACTGCATTGCTGTGATGGAGTTAGTTTACACGTTTGTGCCGAGGTTGCTCGCCAGAGGCCATGGTGCCATCGTTTTTATAAGTTCACTTGTGGCGTTTCAAGGTGTGGCTCGAGCAGCTAACTATGCTGCTACCAAAGCCTATATTCAATCTTTGGCAGAAGGCTTGCGCTTAGAACTTGGTCCCCACGGGATTGATGTACTCTCGAGCGCGCCCGCAACTGTGAGAACTGGGTTTGCGGAGCGTGCCAACATGAACATGAGCACGGCAGCATCCGCTAGTGTTGTTGCCAAAGCCACTGTCAACGCTATTGGCAAACGCGGCACCATTCGCCCAGGATTAGCAGCCTACCTTTTAGAACTGAGCCTCAAACTCCCCCGTTGGGCGAGAGCTCGCATTATGTCACAGGTGATGCGGTCAATGACAGCATATCAACCATGACCTAACTCAAGATGCATCCAAAATCTCAGGTGATAGTTTTGAATGCATCTAGCGTAAGCAAGTCACCATAGATGTGATGCATGTTTCATGAAGGCTGTTGATAAAAGTTTCAAAAGTTTTCTCTTAGTTATCATCACCATATGACGACAAACATACAGCGCGTGGCTTTCATGAATTATCTGACACAATCCTGACATAATATTGCTCGAGGGTAACAACTAGCATACCTTACAACGTCCTAACAAACGATAGGCACGCTGCATTGTCAACTGTAAAAACAACCTCATAAACTGCAGCTATGACAACGACCCTAAAGCGAGAACTCGGCGTCTTTGGCGCCGTGATGATGGGGCTTGGCTCCATTGTGGGTACAGGCGTGTTTGTAAGTATTGGTATTGCGGCTGGTGTGGTGGGGCCAGCGGTTATTTTGGCAACACTTATTGCGGCAGCCACGGCCACGTTTAACGGCCTCTCGAGCGCCCAACTTGCAGCCAACCACGCCGTAAGTGGGGGAACTTATGAATACGGCTACCGCTACTTAAAGCCGCAATTAGGCTTTATTGCAGGCTGGCTTTTTTTAGTTGCTAAGAGTGCGTCCGCAGCAACGGCGGCACTGGGGTTCTCGAGCTACTTGCTTAATTTGCTAGGCATTTCCTCAAACATTCTTATCGTCATTCTCGCCCTTATTGCTATTGCTGGGATTGGCTTCGTGCTTGTTAATGGTATTCGCCGTTCCAATCAGGTTAATGTCGCCATTGTCAGTATCACACTAGTCAGTCTAGTCTTTTTTATTTTGATAGGGTTCCCCAACCTTTGGCAGGGTGGCAACCGACTTCAGCCTTTTTTCCAGACAGGTGGCATACCTGCATGGCGAGCACTTTTACAGGCATCAGCCTTGATGTTTGTTGCCTACACAGGATACGGACGCATTGCCACCCTTGGTGAAGAAGTTCGCGAACCGCGCCACACCATTCCTAGAGCAATTATCACAACCCTCATTGTGGTGATGACGTTGTACAGCGTGGTGGCACTCGTTGCGGTGAGTACGTTAGGAGCTACTGATCTCGCTCAGGTAAGTGGGCAAGCGCCGCTCGAGCGGGCTGCTGCGCAGTTTAATGTGCCATTTGCACCGCTTTTGGTGGCCATTGGGGCAATGACTGCCATGTTAGGCGTGCTGCTTAACTTACTTTTAGGGTTGTCTCGAGTGCTCCTAGCAATGGGTAGAAGGGGCGATATGCCAACTGGGCTCGCCAAACTTTCTGACGATCAAACTTCACCTACGCGGGCCATTATCACCATGACCGTTTTTGTTGCGTTGCTAGCACTTATTGGTAACGTCACTGTGACGTGGTCGTTTAGTGCGTTTACGGTACTTGTTTACTACGCCATCACCAACTTGGCTGCGCTACAACTCAGGAGTGGGGAACGCTTTTTCCCAGCGTGGGTATCTGTTGCTGGACTGGTCTGTTGTTTGGGGCTTGCTGCGTTTGTGCAGCCGTGGGTGTGGGTTACAGGTTTAGGTGTGATTGTTATGGGCTTCATCTGGCAAGCTATTTTTCAGCGCGTCTATACATCTCGAGGTGAGACAGGTTAGCAGCGTAATCAGTCAATTGATTGACCAACCATATGATAATTTTGTACGAAAACCATCTTTTTCTCTAAACACAAACCCTAATCTTTCGTAAAACGACTTTGCTGGGTTTGTATTTAGAACTGTAAGGACAATAGGTTTGTTGGTAGCATGTGCTTTGTCAATAACAGCGCGGATAACCTCTGTACCAATACCTCTATTCTAGACATTGGGAAGTATGGCAATATAAGCAAGGAAAACATAATCCATTTTGTTAATAACTGTCAACCTGCCGATCGGTTTATCCTCGAAAACAATGATCTGAGAATCATCAAGATTGCAGGTGGCGAAAAAATGATTTTTTTGCCATGTCTCATCCCATCCCCAAAGCTTTTCGACATACACTTTTAAGGTTGCTTTGTGCAACTCAAACAACCAAGGTAAATCCTTTAATAAGGCCGGCACAAGTGAAAACATCATTATTCCCGAGCCAATGCCACTGCAATGGGAATACGGGTTGCCCTTGCTGCTGGGAAAAGTCCTGACAGCACACCAATTACTAACGCAATGGCAATGGCGAGTAAAAGCAGACGCAGGGTCAACTCAGCCACATCGAAACCTAAAATATCATTAGAAATTGAATTGACGATGGCAATCCCAACCCGCCCTAACAAGACACCAGCGGCAGAGCCTACAATGCTCAAACACACAGATTCTGCAAGCACTAAGCGGAATAAAAACCCACCTTTAGCACCCACCGCGCGAATCACCCCAAATTCGCGGGTGCGCTCAAACACGCTCATAAGTACCGTATTAGCCACCGAAATAGCACCAACAATGAGCGCAATAATGCTGATACCGGCCCGCATCACGTCGCTAATGCGGATGCCTTCTTCAATGACGCCAAGCACGTCCGCCCGCGTTTGAAAACCCAGTTCTGGGTAGCGCTCACCCAAATCCACTGCAACCTCCGCAGCTCTGTTGGGTTCGACGAGCTCGAGTGCAAAAAAGCTCACCTTGTCATCAATGCCGATGGCATCTTGCAAACTACTTAATGGTAGTAACACAGCATTGTCAATTAGACCGCCCATAGAGCGCGCAACACCGACAATGTCAAAGCTGTTTAAAGGATTAACAGAGACGCTATCACCAAGGCCCAACTCACGTTGTTCAGCTAGTTGTTGACCAATGAGCGCAACCTGACGGCCAGCGTCGTCCTCGGTTAAAACACGACCCACCACGACCTCAAAGCCTTGATAGATGGTGCTAATATCTGCGTCAGCAGGAAAGCCCTGAAACAAAAACGAGGTATTGCGGGCAAAGCCACCGCGCAAAAACAAAGTGAGGGGCACAACCTCGGTTACGTCGGGTTCAGCAGCAAGTTGCTCACCGTACTCGAGCGGCAATTGCGGAAGTAGGGTGAGGGAGGTTGCATCAAACGAGCCAAAACTTACCTGCAAATCCGGGCCAATGTTGCTAATTTCATTCGCAAACACGCTGCGGAAGCCTTCACCAAGGGACAAAAAAATGACTGTTGCCGCCACTGCTACAGCAATACCAAGCGCTGTGAGCGAGGTGCGTAGTGGACGCTGGGAGAGGGAACGAAACGCTAAAAACCAAACCATCATAAAGGACTAGCTTAACCAGTGTACGTACATAACACAGGACGTTCCATCACAAGATGCTTCATTATAAGTTAGTTCATTCTGTGTGGCACAACTACACAGAACAGACATAAATAAAGAACCAAATGATGATGTATTACCGTTTAATGACGAGATTTGGAACTGAATATGGCTATAATTACTCAATTTCAATGATGTTGTAACTTGAGTTTGGAGTTAAGATCAATATTATTCAACTGATGATTCTTCAGTAAACGCACGGCCAGTAACTTGCCCTGTTGCACCAATAGCTTCGGAATCGCCACCATCTACAGAAACAAGCACATTACCCGCATTACCTGCAAATAGATACACGGGCGCTTCGTACTCAAAGGTTTCGCCGGGTTGGGCTGTGCGGTAAAGCAGGGTTGTGCCCACGCCGCGGTCGTCACCTTGGTAGACCTCGAGCCACGACGCAGCATCCACAATCTCCACGCTCACGGTTGAAGGTCCGGCTGGGGCGGCTTCGGCGCTTAGGTCGTCAGCATCCGTGTCTGCAAGTGTACTATCATCTTCGCTACTAGCTGCTGGATTATCAATATCTACAAGTTCACCAGAAGATACTTCTGCACTGCCTTCGGTGACATCATCTTCACCTAACGGGGTGAGGTAAACCTCGAGGTTGCGGTTAAAACTAAGGTCAATAGGCGCTTCGTAAACTCGGTAACCTTCTAACTCAACCCGTAACACCCGGTTAGCACCTGCACTAAGTGGGGCATTGTCAATAGGTGATAACTCTGGAAATTCATAGTTATCAATACTGACCCTAGCACCTTCTGGTACAGTTGTAATCGAAAGAAGCGCCACGCTAGCGCTGTCTGCATCTGTAGAAGTCGCCAAAGCTGTGTCTGTACCGGGTAACGCGGGCTCGATGCGGCTCACATCCGTTTGTGCATCTGTTAAGTCTGTGCTTACAGACGCATTATTAGACACATTATTAGACCTAGCAGGATTGGCAAGGACACCCGCATCTTGTGAATTCAGGGGTTGTTGTGCTGGCGTCGTGGCTGGCGTGGTCCTGGCAACTCGTTCCACGCTAGCACCAGGCAGTAAACCGCTATCCCAAGCCCAAAACGCAAGCCCCAAAATCACTACGACCAAAAGCAGCGTTGGTAACACGTTACCTATGTCGATACCCGTGCCAGTTCCACCTTTTCGTGCAGCCGGTTGACGCTTGAGCACAGCTAGGTTTTGCGGCGCTGCTGTTCGCGGCGCTTGAGCTTGGGAACTCGCAAGAGAGGTTGCTGAGCTAGCTGCCGCTTTACTTTCAAAAGCAGCCCGTTCGTGGTCATATAGCTCGAGCAAGGTACTGCCGTCTAAACCCACTGCTGTTGCAAACAAGCGAATAAAATTGCGCGTATACACCGTTTCAGGCAGAGCCTCATACTGGCCTTCTTCAAGCGCTAGCAAGTACTGCTTGCGAACTCGCGTTTGAGACGCAATATCGCGCAGATCGAGGCTTTTGTCTAGGCGCGCGTCGCGCAGCATTTGACCCAAGCTACGGCTACCCACTTCTGAAACAATAGGCGTAGTAGGTGATATTGACTGACCTGTTGAACGAATGTTGCTATTGGTAGTTTCGCTCATAAGTAACTCACAATCTAAATTACAGAGATCAAGTGCTCTATTAAAAGCAGCTTGCTCGAGGTTGGATTAAGGTTCATCACAAGCTCAACGCTAGTAGGGCAGTTCATGATTGCCCCGGTAAGCTTGGCTTGTGTGGGTGGCGAGTTGCCACAGTTGCATCAAGGCTTACATCAACGTTCACATCAGATGATTCAGATACTGCAGATGATTCAGATACCGCCCTAGTGGACATGTGTCCTGCAACTTGGTGGTCATTTTGACACACAAGCTCAACAGCAATCTGTGCTGCTAAATGGGCGTTGTTTTGTAACAATCTACGGTTAACCTCTACCGTTTTTCCTGCGGACACGTCAGCTAAGCGGGCCAGTAAAAATGGCGTGACCGCTTTACCGCTCAAGGTTTGGGCGGCTGCATCTTGGTGCGCTTGGTCAAGCCAAGCACGCATGACAGATGCGTCTATACCCTCACGGACGGGTTGGCTTACGAGTAACGCTTGTGATAAGCCTAACGCGACTTGCGATGCAAAGCAAGTCGCCACATCACGGGCTGTGTCAGCTCGAGTTGGTAAGTCAAGCCCAGTGAGCGGCGTATGAAAGCCAGCTAAGGTATCACTTTGATAGCCAATCACGGGTACGCCCAAACTTTCGAGGCGTTCGTACGTAGCAGCAACGTTTAAAATGGACTTAGCACCTGCACATACCACCACCAGTTGGTAGCGGGCGAGGGCCTGTAAATCCGCTGATTCATCGTAGGCTTCATGGTGAACGCCACCAATACCACCTGTTGCAAAGACCTGAATACCAGCTTGTTGGGCTGCAAATAAGGTGGTCGCCACCGTTGTGCCAGCATTGGCCTTACGAGCGCACAAAGCAGCTAAGTTCCACAAACTAGCTTTGTCAACCTCGAGCTGTGCCAGCTCGCTAAGTTGATCCGTGTCTAGTCCCACGGTAAGCTCGCCGCCAACCACGGCAATGGTTGCGGGTTCTGCGCCAGCGTCGCGGACGGTTTGTTCTAGGTCTAGGGCCAGCTCTAAATTTTGGGGTCTAGGCAGGCCGTGAGTAATGACCGTTGACTCGAGCGCCACAACGGGCAAGCCACAGCGTAGTGCGTCCTGAATGCGAGGCTGAATGTGTAAGGTCATTAAGTGCATCATAACCCATTTAGCATGAACAGAGGTTAAGTGTGGGTAAAACATGTGTTTAGCTATTCGCAACCTAGCGTTCAGGATGTCTGCTGTTTCGAGTGCCTGCTATTCAGAATGTCCACGCTATATCCATCATCTTTTGCTAGCCATTCTGCTGGTATGACGAGGCTTGCATGGTGTACAACGACGCATACTCACCGCCTTGCTCGAGCAACTCTTCATGACTCCCCTGCTCAACCAGATGGCCATCTTTAACTACCAGCACACGGTCAGCCATTTTGACACTAGCCAGCCTGTGGGTAATAAGTAGTGTTGTCTTGCCAGCAGCCAGCGCTGCAAAATCTTGATAGAGCGCATGCTCACTGCGCGGGTCAAGCGCTGCTGTGGGCTCATCTAGCACCAGTACGCTGGCATCTCGCATAAACGCACGCGCCAAGGCAATCCGCTGCCATTGCCCTGTAGATAAATCAGTACCATCAAACTGCTTGCCCAGTTGCGTTTTGTAGCCTTGCGGCAATTTGTCAATGAATACTTGAGCACCTGCTTGAGTGGCAGCTTCAACAATACGTGGATCCTCATTCTGCTGAGGTGGGTGCTGCTGAGATGACTGCTGGTCATCATAACCACTACCATCATTTGTATTTTTGAGGACGGTATTACTGCTGATGCTATCAACATCACCAAGACGAATGTTGTCCGAGGCTGTTAATTGATATTTTCCGTAGTCCTGAAACACAACCCCAATCAACTTGCGCCACTGCTTTGCGTCAAAAGATTTTAGATTGTGACCATTAACAGTAATAACGCCCTCGCTGGGGTCGTAAAAGCGCAAGAGTAACTTGACGAGAGTCGTTTTACCCGCGCCATTTTCGCCTACCAGGGCGATACACTCACCTGTATCTAGCTGAAAACTTACATCTTTAAGCGCGTAACGCCCATCTGGGTAGGTAAACGACACGTGTTCAAAGCTGATCTTAAATTGCTTATCTTTTAGCTGTATAGGTTGTGCAGCTTGGGTGATGCTATCTTCGAGCCTTAGAAATGTTTGCAGCCTAGCAAAAAATAAGAGATGCTCGTGAAGTGAACCAATGTGGTTAATAACACCTGCCAGATAACTTTGTATCCCGCCCAGCGACTGAACAAACAAGGTGATGTCACCAGCACTCAATACAGTTGTAGCACCGGCTCTTAAACTCGAGCGCAGCACCCACCAAAACGCATAAATGCCACCGCTCGCATTGATAAGTGCCGCTGGGACAGATAATAGTCCTTGCTTGAGGCGTGCTTGATTCATCTGCACGTGCATGTCGGTAAAGGCAGTACGGTACTGAGCTTTGAAAAACTCACCGAGTCCAAAAAGTTTCACCTCTTTAGCAGACACATCTGACATAAGGACTTGGCTCGAATACCGCATGCGCCGGGTATTGGATTGATTGACCAGCAAGACCTTCCAACCCAATTCGTATAACTCGCCCATCACCCGCACACTAGGCACACTGGTAATAACCAAAACCAATGGTAACCACCAAGCTAGGGTTGTAAGTACAGCTGTGAGCGTTGCCAAAGTCACCGCAAAGCGCAATAAATCCATACAGGTGACAATAAGGTTGAGGGGCCTATACCGCGCTTCACTTTGCACAAGCTGTAGGTCATCGTAAAAGCTACTATCTTCAAAGATAGCGATACCCTGCAAGCTATTGACTTTGTCCATGATGAGCACATTGACGTACTCGATGAGCCTTTCGTTGAGGTTGCCTTGAATGACCTGCGTCCAAGGCTCTGAAAACTCATCTAGCAAAATAGCTAGCGCCCACAAGCCAACTAAACTAAGAACAACTTGAGATTGAGGTTGGGTGGCATTCGTCACAGCTGCAACGAAACCATCAACTGTGAGTTTAACCAACCATATTTTCACAACCGGCAAGCAGCCTCGTAGCGTCAGTAAAACTGCCAATAAGCTCACCTGATTAGGGGCAGCTCGCCAGCACAAAACCAGCGTATAACCGAGCTGCTTAACATCCTTATAAAAAGTTACCAGCGCAGTCTTAAACATAGCCTCGACTTTAGCAAGTTAATACACAGAAACCTGCACTACATTTTCAATAACAAAGTTCAGAATTTGCTATCCTACCTTTGTATAAGTAGCAACTACACAGGTAGCTACATCGTGGAGATATTTCCTTTAGGCCTGCATAAACTCATGCAGGTGCAAAAAAAACACATCCTCATCCTTATAAATCTGCTTAACTAGGCTATGAAACCTGAACCTCTACAAGATCATGATGACGTGCAAGAGGGCCTGCTTACCTCGCAGTCGCTCGAGCCTGAATCGTTAGCAGCAGAACTGCCACCTGAGCCAGTTGACACTGCGACACCAGAACGTCCTAAGAAAAGGCGTCATTGGAAAAATGTCATTCTAGATGATGACGAGTATGTTGAGATGATCATTTATACGAGCTTTTTAGCTGAGTTTGTTGCTTGGTTTAGCCTTGCATGTGTCGTCATCTTCGTTGTTCAACTTGTTTTCCCGCTACGTTGGGGCTTTTTTGGGGTCATGGTGGTCAGTGCTGGCATGTTAGCCCACTGGTGGTATACCAGGCGTTCAGCTTGGGCCATTACCAACCGCAGAGTTATTTCACGGCTGGGTTTTCTGAGCAAGCGAGGAACCAGCGTCAGTTATAACCGTGTCACAGACATTGATGTTATACGTCCTTTTTTGTGTGAGTTTTTTGGTACTGGCAAGATCAATGTTAATACGGCTGCAGGCAGTGGTGATAATTTAGAGATTTATGAACAACGCCAACCCGAAAAAGTTGAATCTATTATTCGCACGTTTGCTGCTAAAATGAACAGCTCCCCTACTGAAACCGCCACCGGTCACGACGACGACAACGACCTCATGGTTGCTGACCCGCGTTCAACCCAAGAACGTACTATGAAGCGCACACACTCAGACAGTGAGCCCAACCCCTACCAATCGGGCATTCGGAATGTTAATACCACAGCTTTTGTAACTAGCGAAGATACTGCTAACTCACACAACAGCGCAAGATGGTTTTTAGATCATGTCTGGACACCCAATGACCCCGAAACCTATGTACAACTCAGACGGGTACACTACCGCTACCTGAGCCAAGACAATCCTCAGCGAGCGGACGGTCAGCCCTATACCAATAGCCTCCGTGACTGGCGCTATTTACAGCGTGCAGCACTAGAAGCGTCCCGCTTGGGTTGGTTGGGGATGTTTGTTGCTAACACGGCGCCAAGTGCGCATTATTATCCTTTAGGTGAGGCTAGTGATGGCTTACAAATTTGGGCAGCAGGTCACGATCTTGACGATATTGTGCTGCCGCTTTGCCAGCGGCTCGAGCTACCCTATCTGAGCTATGCATCTGCCCTTGCGTGGCCTAGCTTGCTACGTTTTGCCCACAAAACCTGTAAACCTCATGCCAATATTATCTATCTGAGCAATTACGACCCGTGGCTCGAGCCCATTCCCACAAAACACCTTGAAAAGCAACTCAGCGCCATCAAGGTAAAGCTTAGCATTGCTAAATTAGCGCTGTCGGGCAAGCAAGTTGAGCATCACGGGCTAGCACCTGTACCCGGTTACGAGGCAACACTGCCTAGTCAGGCTAGTCAGCAATGCGTTGAGCTAGCTTCACTTGAAGGTGTGCGCCCCGGCGAACTTGCCCGACTTATCGAAAGCGCCGTTGACCGTTATCGCCAGCTTGCGGCCTCACAATCTATGTCAGTATGACTATGTTACTAAAATGATACAACTAAATGACCGTGCCGCTAAAATGATGATGCCCCTAAGATGACCATGAATACAGAACGCACAGGCGGCGATTATGCCTCTTTGGACACTTGGTCTTTAGCAGAAAGTTTGGCGGCCTTGGCAACCAGTCAGCAGCGTGCAGCGGCTTGTATTGAGGCTGCGTTGCCTGCTCTCGAGCAAGCTGCAAAAAGTATTGAACGCTGTCTTGCTGGCGGTGGGCGCTTAGTTTACATAGGGGCAGGTACTTCGGGGCGTTTAGCTTTGCAGGATGCGGCTGAACTTGTGCCTACATTTGGCTTTGATAACACCGTTGTGCTCATGGCCGGTGGTGCTGCTGCAGGTGAACGCCCTATTGAATATGCTGAAGATAATCAAGACCAAGCTCGAGCTGACATGAACGCTCTAAACTTAACTGCACAAGATGCAGTCATCGCCATTGCCGCCAGTGGACACACAGCCTACACGCTAGCTGGCTTACAAGTTGCCAAAACAGCCGGTGCGTTTACCGTTGGCCTAGCCAACAATGCAGACACACCTATTGTAACCACCGCAGATGTTGGCATATTCCTCGATTCTGGTCCAGAAGTGCTCGCTGGTTCAACCCGTTTAGCAGCAGGTACAGCTCAAAAGATTGCACTTAATATGTTATCCACCGCTGTGCTGGTACGCCTAGGGGGTGCGTTTGGCAACGTGATGGTCGGCATGCGCCCAACCAACGCTAAGCTCGAGCAACGGGCTGTGCGCATTGTCCAAAACGCCGCCAGTCATGAACAGGTTGAGGTAACACCTGAACAAGCCCGACAAACGCTTGAAGCTTCCCACTGGCACATCCGAGAAGCCATCATTATGACACTTACAACGCTTAATTATGAATCTGCGCAGCGCTTGCTCGAGCGCCATCAGCAGCGCGTAAGAGACGCCCTAACAGCCTACAAAAAGTCATCATCCAGCTAAATCTGTAACTTAATCAGCCATCTTGTCAAACACAAGGACAGCTTTTGTGCCTGTTTGCGACTCTGCTGAGGCACTGCTTAACTCGAGGCTGCCTTGTAACTGCTCAACCAAGGTATCAACGATAAAACTGCCAAAGTTTTTCTGACTGCTGCTTACACCCACACCATTGTCACAGAGGATCAAACGAATCTGCTGACCAACTTGATTTAAGCTGATGTGAATCATCGGCTGATCTGGTCCGCCTTGTTCAGGAAAAGCGTGTTTGAGCGCGTTGCTAAGTAACTCATTAAAAATGAGCGCGCAGGGCAGCGCGTCTTGCATGTCGAGCCTGACAGACGCTAACTCAAACTGCAGCTCAGGTGAGGGGCGGCGCGCAGCTGCTTGACTGGGCATATCACGGTAACTAAATTGCACCAGTGAGTGGGCGATGGTTTGCAAATAGGTGCTAAAGTCTAGGTCACTAAAAACTTCTGTGTTGTACATAACTTCGTGGATGGCGGCCATGGTGCGAATGCGCGTGCGACTAGACACCAAAGCTGCTCTGGCTTCAGGTTGTTTGGCTTCGCGGGCGTGCAAGCTCATAATTGAGCCAATAATCTGCATGTTGTTTTTAACTCGGTGATGCACCTCGGCAAGGAGGACCGTTTTTTCTTTGAGGGCTTGCTCGAGCTGCAGTTGCAAAGTTTTTTGCGCGTGAATATCTTCTACCACCGTCACAAACCGGACAGGTTTGCTGTGCTCGTCCCACTCAACAGCACTGCCCGTGATACGTAACCAGCGGTAGCTGCCGTCTTCATGGCGCTGCCGCCGTTCATGGGAGATACTAGGCTTATTGCCGTTATATAATTCGCTAAACTCTTTTAAGACGTGTTCACATTCTGCTGGGTGGATGCCCTCGAGCATTGCTTCATAAGATACATGCGCGGTTTCAGGTATGCCCATAATGCGTTTGTAGTGAGCGTTCACCCGCGCAACATCTCTATCTACATGCCGGTCCCAAATCCCTAACTTAGCAGCCTCAATGGCTAAATCGAGGCGTTGTTTACTTTCTTGTAAGGCCTGCTCAGCTTGTTTTTGCTCTGTTAAGTCACGCACAATGGATACAGCTTCATTATCATTGAGTTTAACGAGGCGATTTTCGCGGTAACGTAATGTGTCATCTACCATAAGGGTATTTTCAAACCGCTGAACTTCACCTGTTTTAAAAAGGCGTGCTAGATACTTATAGGCAGTCTCGACAATTTCAGGCGGGGCATTATTATGGAGATAGCCACCTAGAGTTGCATCAGGGTCTTTGTAAGGTTTGAAGTACGAGGCTGGTTTGTGGCTTAGGTACTGTCCTTCACGGTTTAAGCGAATAATCGCATCAGGAATAGCTTCGTAAAGTGCCAGCAAATGGGCGCGCTCTTCATCTAAGTGTTGTGCAATTTGTTTTTGTTTGGTAATATCGCGCACAATCACAATGGCTTCACTATCATTGAGTTTAACGAAGCGGTTTTCGCGGTGGTGAATTTTCCCATTGACAGACAGTGTATTTTCAAACTGTTGCATGTCACCCGTTTCAAACAGGCGCGCCAACTGTTGATACGCATGCCTGGCACTCTCTGGTGGCACGTTGTCATGTAAATATTTGCCTAAGGTTGCATCCGGGTCTTTGTAGGGTTCAAAGTACATAGCAGGTTTATAGCTCAGATACTCCCCTTCGCGGCTCAAACGAATAATTGTATCGGGGATGGCTTCATAGAGTGCCAGTAAGTGAGCGCGTTCATTGCTCAAATGTTGGGCAATCTGTTTTTGCTGCGTAATATCACGCACGATGGCAAAGGCTTCATTGTCATTCAGTTTGACCATTCGCGTTTCACGATGTCGCACCTGTCCATCCACCAAAATGCGATTTTCAAACCGTTGCATGTCACCCGTTGCAAACAGACGTTCACTGTGCCGTCTGGCAACGAGAGCATTTTCAGCGGGTAGATTTTCTTCAAACGTATGCCCCAATAAATCTGCAATAGGTTTATGACTACCTTCCCCCGGAATAGGTTTTATATCTAGGTAGACACCGTCTTGGTTGAAGCGCATAATGCCGTCTGGAATAGCTTTGTACAGCGCAAGAACCTGCTCTTTTTCAGCTCTAAGCGCATCTTCAACGCGCTTGTAAGCACTAATATCACGAATGATGGCTAGTGCTTCATTATCATTGCGTTTCACCAGTTGGCACTCGCGGTAAAAAGTAGTACCATCTTTCATAAACGCATAGTCAAACTGCTGCAGGTTGCCCTGTTCAAAGACCTGTTGCAAGCCGTGCTCAAGTGCATCCCGCGCACTTTCTGGTGCAAATTTACGGATATTTTGACCAATGACAGTTTCTTCTAATTTATAAACTTGATGGGTCAGTGCTGCTTTGTGATCAAGAACTATACCCTCGCGCGTAAACCATGTAATAGCGTCAGGAATTGCTTCATAAAGTGCCAAAATGCGCTCTTGCCCAGCTTGAACTTCAGCTTCGGTGCGCCGCTGCTCGGTAATATCACGCACAATAGACAAAGCTTCGTTGTCGTTGAGCTTAATAAGTCGGCACTCGCGCTGACGCAGCTCACTGTGAACTTCGAGGCTGTACTCAAACCGTTGCAAGTCTCCGTGTTGAAACAATGCTGCCAAAGATACATCAAACTTTGCAAGCACATCTGCTGGAGCAAACTCGTGCATGTTGCGTCCTGCCATTTCGTCAACAGCATAGTAAGGTGTGTGCGCACTTGGTGGCTTGTGGTCGAGAATAGTACCATCACGCTTAAACCATGTAATAGCATCGGGAATGCCTTGATAAAGTGCAAGTAGACGTGCTTGCCCTGCCACAACATCACTTTCGGTACGCTTTTGCTGGGTAATGTCACGCACCATCACGAGAACGTCGTTATCACTTCGCAATATGAGCCGACACTCGCGGTAGCGCAACTCACCTGCTAGCTCGAGGCTGTAGTCAAACTGCTGCAGTTCTTTGGTTGCAAACAAGCGCTCGAGCTTAGCTTCAAATAGCTCTTTAATGTGGGGGGGTACAATCTCTTTAACATTACGTCCTAGCCGCACCGCTTCAGTATTGTAAACCTCATAATTAAAGGGTTTTTTATAATCGATAATAGTCCCGTCACGCTTGAACCATGTAATGGCATCGGGAATACCTTGATAAAGCGCAAGTAAACGCGCTTGTCCTTCACGAGACGCTAGTTCAGCCTGTTTGTATTCAGTGAGGTCCCGAATAATAGACAAGGCTTCATTGTCATTAAGTTTGACTAGTCGGCACTCTCTATAACGGGGTTGCTCAGCTATGTCTAGGCTGTATTCAAACTTTTGAGAGTTACCTGTGACAAAGAGTTGCTCGAGCTTATCTTCAAAGAGGTCAATGATAGCAGCAGGTGCGGTGTCGCGAACAGATGCGCCTTTAGGAACCTGGCCGGGCCTGTAAGGTTGGTATGTTGTTGGCAACTTAAGATCTATAAAGCGTCCGTCGCGTGACACATGGGCAATACCGTCTGGAATAGCCTCGTACAACGCCATCAAGCGCGCTTGGTGCAATTGAATGCTCTGCTCAGCACGCTTGCGTTCAGTAATGTCGCGAATAATCATGAGACCTTCGGACTCATTGAGTTTCACCAGCCGCGTTTCCCGGTAGTAGGTTGTACCACTCGCCTCGAGGCTGTATTCAAACATCTGTAACTTGCCCGTTGTAAAGAGCTGCTCTACAGACTGCATAGCCGCGCCAGCCGTATCTTCTGGCACATTGTCACGAATGTGCCGACCAGCGATCTCAGCAGCTAAGTCGTCAGGTCCTGTTTGGCTCGGCGGTTTTACGTCTAGGTAGTACCCTGCCCGGTTAAAGCGGATGATAGTGTCTGGAAACGCTTCGTACAAGCCGATAAGCTGTTCTTGTTGAGCTTTAGCAGATGCTTCAATGCGTTTTTGCTCAGTGACATCGCGCACAATAATAAGCGCTTCATTGTCATTGAGCTTGACGAGGCGGTTTTCGCGGTAACGCACTTCGCCTGCAAAAACTAAACTGTGTTCGTAACGTTGTACTTTAGCTGTTAAAAATAAGCGCTCGAGGTAGTGCATGGCCAGCTCAGCAACTTCTGCTGAAACATTATCGCGAATGTTGCGGTCAATCGTTTGCTCGACAGAATACGCAGCTTGAAAGTTTAAAGGTGGTTTGAACTCCAGATAATTGCCAGCCCGGTCCACACGGATAATGGCGTCAGGCAAAGCTTGATACAACCCCATGAGATGTTCTTGTTGCGTTTTGTTTTCCTGTTCACGGCGCTTGCGCTCGCTAATGTCGCGGATAACCGCAATACCTTCATTATCGTTGAGTTTGACAAAATCGTTCTCTCGGTAACGAGTTGTGCCATGTTGCTCGAGGCTGTATTCAAAGTGTTGCAACTGCCCGGTTTCAAATAAGATTTCTCGGTAATGTTGAACGCGCGCTGCTGCCTCTGCTGGTAGACTTGCTTCAGCAAGCCGACCAATCATCTGACGAATATCATGATAGGTGTGATAAGGCTCAAACATGGCTGGCGCTTTAACATCTAGACAAATGCCTTGGCGGTCAAAGTGAATGATGCCGTCTGGAATGGCTTCGTATAAGGCGCGCAGGTGAGCTTGTTTGGCCTCGAGTGCGCGTTCAGCGCGCTTGCGCTCGGTGATGTCGCGCACTAGGGCGATGCCTTCGTTATCAGCAAGCTTCACAAAGCGGTTTTCACGATATTGGCGTTCGCCGTTAATCTTGAGGCTATGCTCAAAGGTTTGTATCTCACCGCTTATAAACAGACGGTCTATAGCTGCTTGAACTTGGTCTGCGTCTGCTTTAGGTAGGTCAATGTAAATAGGCTTACCTACGGTATCAGCATAGGTTTTATAGCTTGCAAAATTTTCGGGTGCTTTTACCTCTAAACAAACACCCTGCCGGTCAAAGCGCAGCACGCCGTCAGGTAAAAGTGCATACAAAGCTTGTAAGCGGCTCTGCTGTTGGTCACGGTCTTGCTCAGCTCGGCGTCTAGCCGTAATGTCTCTGACAATCACTAAGCCTTCATCTTCACTAAGTCTTACGAAGCGGTTTTCACGGTAAAAGACTTCACCAGCAATAGTGACACTATGTTCAAACGTTTGACGCTCACCTGTATTAAACAATGCCTCCAGTGTAGCTTGGTCGCGGCCAGCGTCAGCTTGAGACATGCCATAACTAATACTTTGCCCAACAAGCCCGTCATAGTCCACCACAGGTTCAAAGTTGGTGGGTGTCTTGCTTGCTAGACATATACCTTGACGGTCAAAGCGCAGGACGCCATCTGGCATGGCGTCATATAGCGCGCGTAAGTGAACGCGGTCTTGGGCTCGAGACTCAGCAAGTATTGGCAGGTCAGCACTAACTGGTTGCACTGTAGCGCCCTTGACCTGTGTCACCACATTTAGAAACTGGTTGCCACCAGCTAGTCTCGAGGTCATGAGCGTTAGCAACCCACCCTCAGCAAGTTGCCAAGTCTGGCTGTAATAGCCCATATCACTACTTACAAACGTGGCATAGTTAGCAGCTACTTCAGCTTGTGAGCTTGAAGTTAGCAAACTGGTTAAAGGTTGACCCACAAGTTGATAATGTGTGCGCCCTACCAACGTTGTAAACACGTGATTTACGTTTACATAGACACCCTTATCATCCGTTAGCAACATAGCCACGTTGGCATCACCAAACGCAGTCATGTCATCAAGTTGATTGCTTACAACCTTCGTCTTACTTTGAGGGGACAAGCGGCTCATCAGAAACCTTTAAGGTAAGTTATTTTTAAATTGTTGTCGGTGTCAACTCGTTACTTATACCGATTCCGATAATACACTTCTTAAACCCTTGTGGGGTTGATTGCGTTCCAATCAGAATTGGCTGCTGTTGCTACACACCTAGCTAGGATCAATTTGCTTGCCAATAGAGTATCAATACTTCGGACAGATATTGAATCTCAAAAACCAATTTGCGTCACCGACGTAATTTAGTACGCTGCATCCAAAATCTTGTTTGCATCTGTGAAGAGGTTTATAAAAAGTGTCCAAACTGTTGGAGTATTAAACCGCAATTTATCATGCCCCACGAGGCTAGCGTTTCGCATACACAGTTTTTGTTAAAGCTTACATTAACAGCATTTGATTTATTTAAATACTTTTAATTAAGCACACTCACAACCGCTACTGTTAAAAGACTTCATTCTTTACCACAACATCTTCTCAAGCTTTGTTGACGCTTCAAGCTACACTAGCGCATTCATACACTCCAAAATCCGTGTCACAGACACATTGTGAGCAAAAAGTAAGAGTTTTGTAAGAGTGTCTTTGCTAAGCTTTGCCGAATGCGTGATGTCTCACTAAAGTGATCTTCCACTGTCTACCCGCTATATGTCACAGGGTGTGCATGTGCAACTCCCTTGATATTCCCGTGCAAGGTGGACACCAATACGGGTTTCAAAGAGGCACATAACAAGGTTGACACGGGCCTGGTGTGCGGCTGCATCCAAAGCATTCACATAATGTATTCACATGTCCATGCATGAAAGTTTAATGCGTTCTAGACGTACTCCATGACATCCAGAGAAAGTGAGTGAAGCTTATAACAACTAACATCACCACCTGCTAAGCTTAAAGATGAAAGCGAAACTATAGTATGATTTTTAATAAACTGACTTGAATTTATTTTTAGAAAGTTTTCGAATCGATTTTATCCAGATACTAACCTAGATACTACTGTTGCTCCAGCTCGAGTCAAGCCTTCCTGAGTCAACCACGTTCTCATAAAGGAGATCATTGTGACCAAGTCCTCTAATAAATCGCAGACCAAAACACAGAACACACCACCAGCAACACACCTGAGCAACTTAGAACAAACGCTCAAAGCTTGCCAAGCTAAACTTGCTGGGCGCAACCCAATGATCTCGAGCCTCATGCAATTTAGCCCCATTGCCACCGCCGTGTTTGATACCGACATGTGTTATGTGGCTGCGAACGACGCTTGGCTGCGCAGTTACGAGCTAACTGATCAAGCCCTTGAGGGCAAATCCCACTACGAGATTTTTCCAGACATTGGTGACGATTGGAAAAGCGTTCATGCACGTTGCTTACAAGGTGCGCACGAGTCGCGCAGCGAAGACCCCTTTCCAAGGGCAGACGGCAGCCTCATGTGGTTGGATTGGTCTGTGTATCCTTGGTTAGACCTAGACGGTCAAATTGCGGGCATCGTGATGACTACCGACGTTGTTAGTGATCAGGTGCAAGCCCGCGAAGAAGCGCGAGTATTTCGCAAACTTGTTGAATCCAGTTCCGAGGGCGTTGTCATTAGCGACCTCAATAGCAGCATTACCTATGCCAATAGCGCTTACCAAACTATGGTGGGCACACGTGCTGATGAGCTTATTGGGCAGTCGCTTATGCGCTATGTTGGCAGCGGTTACAACCTAGATGATGTTAATGATACCACCCGCAAACAAGGTGAGTGGCACGGCGTTATTGACCACAAACAAGCTTCAGGTGAGACATTTTTAGCCAAAGTTGTCTCGTTTGCCATGCGCGATAGCACAGGCGCGCTTACCCAGCGGGCATCAATTTGTAGAGACGTGACTGACGAACAACGCTTGCGCCGCAACCTAGTCGAAAATGAACAGCATTTGCAAACCCTGCTAGCTGGCTTACCCATCATGCTCTTCACAACTGATTTAGCAGGCACCATTACCATGTCCGAAGGGCGCGAATTAGCAATTTTGAATATTCAACCCGGCGACATTGTAGGGCAATCCATCTTTTCCTTTTATCATGATATGCCCGAAACCACTGCCAACGTAGAACGGGCTTTAAACGGTGAAGAAATTACCTTTGAAGTTTACTATCCAAATGCTAAGCAGTATTTTGAACGTTACTTTGCGCCCCTAAAAGACAACACAGGTGTCATTACCGGCATGATGGGCATTGGCTTTAACATCACTGAGCGCAAGCAAAGCGAAGAAGCTTTAGAAGCTGAGCGCAGCCGCTTACAAGCACTTTATGAAGCTGTCCCAGACATCATCGCGCGCTATGACCGTCAGGGTACATACCTTGACTACAAACCGGCTGGCTACCTTTCATCATCTTTCTCGCCTGAAGAAATTATTGGCAAAACCCCCAAAGAACTTGCCCCACCTGAAACTGCGGCAAGATTTGAACCATTCTATGCAAGGCTTAATGCAGTCCTTGAAACAGGTGAAATGCAAACGTCTGAAACAACACTTGTTATTAAAGGTGAGACACGCCATCGTGAAACCCGCATGGTCAAACTCAACGACAATGAAGCACTTGCGTTTACGCGCGACATCACCGACCTCAAACGTACCGAAGCCGCTCTACGTGAAAGCCAGCAGTTCTTAGAAGATGCCCAAAGCATGGGTAAGTTGGGCGGCTGGTCCTATGATGTTGCCCTTCAACAAAGTTCTTGGTCAAAACAGGTCTATGACATTATGGAAGCCCCCTATGAGAGTGAGTTAACGTTTGATTTTGCAATGTCGTTTTACAAAGACTCAGTTCCACTTCAGGATGCGGTTACACAAGCTATAGACCATGCTGAACCCTATGACCTCGAGCTTGAAATTACGACTTTTAAGGGTAATCATCGTTGGGCGCGTGTCATTGGTAAGCCTGTTGTTGAAGATGACGAGGTTGTGAAATTGGTCGGTACTCAGCAAGACATCACCGACATGAAGCAAGTTGAAGCGCAACTCCTTGAAAGCCAGCAGTTCTTAGAAGATGCCCAAAGCATGGGTAAGTTGGGGGGCTGGTCGTTTGACTTAGTTACCCAAGAC
>JBCCOX010000009.1:0-20699 GCA_039025155.1 Deinococcota bacterium
ATAGTAGTCAGCAACAGAAGTCACAGGCAACAGCTAACAACCCGCAACTGCGTTGGCAAGTGGTGGCGAGTCGCAACAACGAAAGCAGTAGTGAAAGTAGTCATGAAAACAGTAGCGAGGGCCGTCAGGGTCATCAAGGCCGTAGCGGGCAAGCAAGCAACCAACACCCCGCTATGGGGCAGCAGTTAGTACCGCACGATATTGTGCAACAGGTTATCGACACCGGGCAGCCGCTCATTTTAGCTAACGCCACCACCGACGAACGCTTTAGCCGCGACGCTTACGTGCGGCAATTTCAACCTAAATCAGTTCTGATGATGCCCTTACACAACCAAGGTAAGCTCATCGGGCTAGCTTACTTGGAAAATAACTTGGCAACCAGCGCTTTTCGCAGTGAACACTTAGAAGTGCTCGAGCTTTTGTCTGCCCAAGCGGCAACATCTATTGAAAACGCCCAACTCTACGAAAAAATCGCCAGCTATAACCGCAGCCTCGAGCGCACGGTGAGTCAGCGTACCGACGAGCTTAATTTCCGTGTTGGGCAACTTGCAGCGCTCAACCGCATCACCCAAGCGGTAGCCTCGGTGAGCAACTTAGACCGCGCACTAGATATTGTGGCGCGTGAAATTGTAGAACTATTTAACGCCCGCGAGAGTGCCATCAGCTTGTTTACAAGCCGTCAAGATGGTAGCCCTTTAAGTATTGCTGTGGCTGAAACCTCAGCTGTGCCAGCAACTAGCGCGCAAAACTTAACGGATGACGCTATGTTAAACGCGCCATCACCTACTCACCCTGCACAAACTAAACCTGCACAAAGTAAGCCTGCACAAACTAACTTTGCAAGCAAGCCGCTCGAGCACGGCACGTCTAGGACTAATTCTATTAGGCCTAAGTCTATGCCCGGTCCCGCTATGCTGGCTAGCGGCGCAGGCCTTGACGCTTTGCAAGCTTCACGTGAGTCAAACCGAGGCATGAGTCGGGCACAGCGCCAAAAAGCTGCTCAGCAACAAATACAGGCCATGTCGAACGCGCGCGCAAACACAACCACCATGATTGCCGAATACAGTAAAGATCACCGGGCAATCGCCAAATTGCTCAGCGGTGAGGGGCATATGTTGTCACTGCGGGTGCGTAAAAGTGTGCGCACCTTAGTGCTTAGCGATACACAAGTGTCATCACCCAAAGCGGCCAAGTTAATGCGTAAGTATCATGTGCGTTCGCTAGCCATCATGCCGCTGCTTTCCCGGGGTGAGGTGATTGGCACGTTGGCAGTTGCTAGTGATGAGCGAGGTAGTTTTAACGAGGCTGAAAAGGCACTGGCTGAAACCATCTCGAGGCAGATTGCTGGTGCTATTGAGACTTACCACATGTTTAACGAAATGCAACACGCTAAAGAGATAGCTGAGACTGCTAATGAGTCTAAAAGCGAGTTTTTAGCTAACATGTCACATGAAATTCGCACGCCTATGAATGCGGTGATTGGCATGTCTGGCTTGTTACTAGAAACACCTTTAGGTGCTGAACAACGCGACTACGCGCAAACCATCCGGCAAAGTGGCGACGCACTCCTAACTATCATTAACGACATTTTAGACTTTTCCAAAATTGAAGCTGGGCGTCTTGAACTTGAAGAGCAACCCTTTGACTTACACGAGTGCATCAGCAGTGCTTTTGACCTAGTTGCAGGTAAAGCCAACGAACGCGACCTAGATTTGTCGTATCAACTGGCAGCAGATGTACCCTTTGTTGTCGTTGGCGATATTACCCGGCTCCGGCAGATTATTCTCAATTTGCTAAGTAACGCTGTTAAGTTCACTGAGGTCGGTGAGGTCATAGTGCGGGTGAGCTACCGCGAGCAGGATAGCGAGTTTCATATTGAGGTTGAAGATACCGGCATCGGCATTCCTGAAGACCGCTTACACCGTCTCTTTAAGTCGTTTAGTCAGGTTGATGCGTCAACTACACGGCGTTTTGGGGGGACTGGTTTGGGGCTCGCGATTAGCCGCAAGTTAGCAGAACTTATGAACGGACGCATGTGGGTGGAAAGCCAAGTTGGTGTTGGCACAACCTTTCACTTTACTGTGGCAATGGCACCCCACCAAGGGCGCCGCCACGTAGCATATCTATCTCCAAATGTGCCCTTTTTAGAAAGTAAACGCGCGTTACTGCTCATTGGCAATAACAATGTTGCCAATATGCTAACAACACAGCTCGAGTATTGGGGGGTTCGCACAACCTTGGTAACGACAAGTCAGGCTGCCCTAGACTTGCTGGGGGGCGCAGCTAATTTTGATCTAGCGCTTGTTGACCGCGCCCTAGTTGACCACAGCTTGGATGGAACAGATAGTCTAAAGGCTATTCTTCAGCGTATTAAACACAGCTTGGTTCTGTTGCGTGGCCCATCACGTCGGCAAGAAGACCGCAGCAGCTTGGCAGATGCAACTGTGTTTACCTTACCGCTGCGTATCCCCTCACTATTTGATACATTAAGGCAGCTTTTCAAGCCTACTCAGACGGATGCGTCTACCATTCGTACACAGAGTAACCTAAGCTTGCAAACCAACTTGCGGCTGTTATTGGTTGAAGATAACACTATTAACCAAAAAGTAGCCTTGGGGCAACTGTCGCGTTTGGGCTTTCGGGCGGACGTTGCCAGTAACGGCTTGGAAGCTGTGTCGTTACTCGAGAACCTCCCCTATGACATCGTGCTTATGGACGTACAAATGCCCGAGATGGACGGACTGGAAGCCACTAGGGTGATTCGGTCTAAAGCCATCAAGCAACCTTACATTATCGCTATGACAGCCAACGCTATGCGTGGTGATCGCGAAGCTTGTTTGGCAGCGGGCATGAACGACTATTTGTCGAAGCCACTTAAGTTACATCAATTGGTGACGGCCCTTGAAAAAGCTATCGATATTTATCTGCGCGATTTACAGCGCGACGTTGCTGAAACCTCGGTTATTGATACCTCTGCAACCGATATTGTCTTTGGTGACGGTATGTTTAGTGATGCAACCTTAAACGAAATGGTCTTAAAGCAAGTAATTTTTAGTGATCCAGCTCTACGTGATGCCGTATTTGAAGATTTACCTGCATCCCCAGACCCATCTGAAGATGTAGTTATGTCTGATCAGGATACATATTTACAGTCTAGTGGTGAGCTTCAGCCTGCAGCCAGCGCAGCCCTAGCAACGCAAGAGGCTGGCACGACAAGTTATTTACGTAAAGATGTCATTGACACCTCGTTTTTAGAAGAGTTGCGTGAGTATCAAATAGAAGGTGAACCAGATATTGTCAATGACCTTGTGACCCTGTTTTTAGACGAAACGCCTGATAGGCTCGAGCATTTAAGTGAGCTTACTGAGATGATCTTTGCTGCGGAGAGTACAGTAATAGCTCAGTCAGCAGATAGTAGCAACAAAGATGGTATTAACAATAGTAACGAGAAGTCGAATATTGAGATGATACGCCGGATTGCTCACAGTTTAAAATCTAATAGTGCCACGTTGGGTGCAAAACGCCTCGGTGAATTGTTTGCTGAGCTCGAGCAGCAAAGTCGCGCAGGTGACTTAAGCCAAGTAGACACACTTATTCCAGAAATTCGTCAAGAATTTAGAGTTGTGAAGCAAGCCCTGGAAACTATGATAGAAGCTGGATAACCTACAACATCTAAGTTGCCGGACTGTTAAGTGTCACCTGCTAGACTAAAGTATGGCGACAACTATCCAAACCATGAACGTCCAAAAGCGGTACTTGACTGAACAATGGCACGACGCACAAGATAGTTATGCCATTACCAACCCAGCTACAGGTAAAGCTGTTGCTGAGGTAGCTAACTGCGGCGTGCTTGAAGCAACTCAGGCTGCTGACATTAGTATGAACGCATTTATGAGCTGGAAAGAGACAACCGCTTATGAACGCGCGCAGTTGCTCGAGACCTGGCATGACCTCATCCTCGCTAACAGCGACCTACTTGCCCAAACCATGACCGCAGAAATGGGCAAACCCATCAAAGAAGCCCGCGGCGAAGTTGGCTATGCTGCTGGTTTCATTAAGTGGTACGCCGAAGAAGCCAAGCGCGTTTACGGGGATACTGTACCTAGCCAAGCGTCTCACAAGCGCTTACTCGCTATTAAACAACCGGTTGGTCCCAGTTTTGCCATCACCCCGTGGAACTTCCCCGCGGCCATGATTACCCGCAAAGCTGCGCCCGCATTGGCGGCTGGCTGTACGTTTATTTCCAAACCAGCTGAGCAAACGCCGCTATCTGCGCTTTATTTAGCTGCACTTTGGCAAGAAGCTGGTGGCCCTGAGGGAACCTTTCAAGTCCTGCCGGCGCTCGATCCTACGCCTGTATCAGACACACTCATCGACGACCCGCGCATTCGCAAGCTGACCTTCACTGGTAGTACTGAGGTGGGCAAGATGCTTTACGGCAAAGCGGCGAAAACAGTCAAGAAAGTGTCGCTCGAGCTTGGCGGGCACGCGCCCTACATCGTCTTTGCAGATGCCGACATCGACCACGCGGTAGCTCAGGTCATCGCTTGCAAATTTCGCAATGCCGGGCAAACCTGTGTCTGCACCAACCGCATCTATGTTCAACAAGATATTGCAGATGACTTTGCCGATGCCTACGCAGCCGTTGTACGCGACCTCAAGGTAGGTGATCCCAGTGAAGAAAGTACCGATGTTGGCCCGCTGGTAAGTGAAGACGGCCTCAACAAGGTTAAAGCCCATGTGCAAGACGCTTTGGGTAAAGGTGCAACCGCTATGGTAGGTGGTAACGCCCTAGAGGGTCTTTACTTTGAGCCTACTGTGTTGCGTGGCGTCACCCCCGACATGAGTGTCATGCAGGAAGAAACCTTTGGTCCAGTTGCGCCCTTACTCACCTTTGAAGATGAGGCTGAGGTCATCCAGCAAGCCAACAATACGCCTTATGGTCTAGCGGCTTATCTTTACACGCAAGACTTGAGCCGTGCGTTTAAGGTAGCTGAAGCGCTCGAGTACGGCATCATCGGTGTGAACGACGGCGTGCCATCAACCATACAAGCACCCTTTGGTGGTTACAAAGCTTCTGGTGTTGGGCGTGAAGGTGGCAAATGGGGGATCGAAGAATACCTGGAAACCAAGTTTATTTCGTTTGGTCTACGGTAGCTTAACTGACTCAACAAGTACAGAGGCCTTCACAGCTTGGTGGAGGCTTTTTTAGGCTCAGCTCAGGTGGGCAAATGATTGTTTTGATGACGTGCTAAAAATAAATCATCAACTGCGTAGACAGCATCACCTCAAACTGTTTCGTAAGGACCTAGCTTAGCTTGGTTAAACGCTGCTAGATGATGCCTGCAAAATCTTGGTTGTAAGGCTAGGTATACTGACCTATGGATTTGAACATTGCTAGCAAAGTTGCCTTGGTTACAGGTGCATCCAAAGGTATTGGTGCGGCGGTAGCGCGCGGATTAGCTGAGGAAGGTGTCAAGCTTATTGTGAGTGCGCGAGGGAAGGATGTACTCGAACAGCACGCAGCTACTCTCCATGGTGAAACAGGTGCAGATGTCACCGCCATTCCTGCCGATGTGAGCACGCTAGAAGGCATCACAACTTTGTTTGAAGCACTAGGTGATACGCAGCCCGATATTTTGATTTGCAACGCGGGCGGGCCGCCCGCAGGACAAGCTACTAATTTAACCGAAGCTCAGTGGAGCCAAGGCTATGACCTCACGCTCATGTCGCCCATACGGCTTGCCTATGCAGCACTGCCAACGATGCGTAAGCGCGGCTGGGGACGGATTATTAACATCACCAGTATTTCGGTCAGAGAGCCGGTTGCTAACCTCGCCTTATCCAACGCTTACCGAGCGGCGGTGACGGGGTTTGCTAAAACGCTCTCGCATGAAGTCATCGCTGAGGGCATCACCGTGAACAACGTTGGGCCAGGCTACACCGACACGGAACGCCTCAACCAGTTGTTTGGAGATGCTGCTGCCAAAAGCGCATTTGCGCAGAATATTCCAGCTAAACGCTTGGCAACACCCGAAGAGATTGCGTCTGCTGCCATCTTTTTGGCGTCTAGCCAAGCAGCCTACATCACCGGGCAGACGCTGATGGTGGATGGCGGCGCATTACGTGGTGTAAGTTGAGTGTGCTCAAGACTGTATTACAGAATGATGTCATCATGAACCTCGAGGTTATCGCAGCGTGTCGAGCCGAAGTTAATCTGAGAGTGCTGTGATGCCACAGCTAGCATCACTCAGTTGGCTCGAGCCCTGTGTTAACGCGCTATCTAGCTCATAATGCAGGTTATGGAGCAAGACTCTATCTGTAAGCAAAACACACTCTCAACACGTCCACGATCTTATTGGCTGATCTGTACGAGCATTGGTCTTATCCTAGTCGCCGGTGCAACAGGCTGCCGGCCAAGATTGCCGTGGTCTAGACGCAACGCATCACCTGAAACTGTAACGATCACGTCAGAAACGTCTGAATCACCTGCGGAGGCAGTTCAAGATACTAGTTCAGCAACTGATGTGGCAGCATCATCTACTTTAGATAATGCCGCACTCATTGACGCTCTGGGGCGCGACATTGCTGAACAGCGCGTGGTGGACGTGTATGAACGTACCTCGCCAGCGGTGGTGAACATTACCACCAGAGTGCTGCGGCGCGACTTTTTCCACGGCGTGATTCCTGAAGAGGGCGCAGGTTCAGGTTTTGTCTTTGATGCTGACGGGCACATCCTCACCAACTATCATGTGATTCGCCGGGCTCAACAAATTGAGGTTTCCTTTGGCGATGACACCGTGCTCGAGGCAGAGATCGTCGGCACGGACCCACGTAACGACATTGCTGTCCTCAGAGTGGACGCACCTGCAGGTTTACTGATGCCGCTCGAGTTAGGCGATTCCGATAACCTCCAAGTTGGTCAGCGGGCCATTGCCATTGGCAACCCCTTTGGGCAGTTTGGACGCACGCTTACAACTGGTGTGATTAGCGCACTCGACCGCAACTTGCGCGGTCCTGAAGACCGTGAAATTGGTGGCATCATCCAGACAGATGCAGCCATTAACCGGGGTAACTCGGGTGGTCCTTTGCTGGACAGCAACGGTCAAGTGATTGGCATGAACACCGCCATTTTTAGCCCTAGCGGCACGAACAGTGGCGTGGGCTTTGCCATTCCGGTGAGTACCATCCAGCGGGTATTACCCGAACTGCTAACCGTGGGGCGTTACCGCCACCCGTGGTTAGGCATTCGCTATGTCTACCCCATCAGCGAGCGCTTGCAAGAGACACTTAACTTACCTGTGTCTACAGGTTTGGTCTTGGTTCAGGTGTTTAGTGATAGCCCGCTAGCAGACGCCAACGTTCGTGGTGCACAGCAAGAACTCATCATTGGTAACCGCCGCTTGTTGGTTGGTGGCGACATCATCACCGAGATTGGTGACACGCCAGTAAGTAGTTTAGATGAGTTAGATGATGTGCTCGAGACCCAGTACCGCGTTGGAGACGAAATTACTGCCACCGTCTGGCGCGGGAATGAACGCTTCCGTTTGCGACTTACCTTAGCTGAAGCGCCCACAAATTAGCCTTGTTATTGCCTAGCAACCAAGCACATTCTTGGCTTGCTTACGGTCAAAGGCTTTAACTGTATCAATCATAAACTGGGCCGCGTCTGGGTCGGTTTGACGCATGATGCCGTGCCCGAGGTTAAAGATATGTGGGCCGCCCAAACCTTCCCTAAGCACCCGCTCGGTTTCCTGTCGAATAACATCTTTGGGTGCAAGTAGCACTGCCGGGTCGAGGTTGCCCTGAATCACCTTGCCGTAGAGCAGCGGCCTCACCTGATTGATGGGCATGCGCCAGTCGATGCTTACAACTTCACAGGGGAGCGCGCGAATTTCGCTGTACAAATGGTAGGCATCCACTGCGATGTATAACCGTGGAATATCTAGCGCCTCGAGCGCCTTAAAAATACGTGTATTGTAGGGTTTGGCAAAGGTTGCATATGTGCTGGCACTGTGCAACCCAGCCCAAGAATCAAAGAGTTGAATGGCCTGCGCGCCAGCTTCAACCTGCATGGTCAAATAACGAATCGATAGCTCGGTGAGTTTGTCCAAAAGTTTGTGCGCAGCATCTGGTGCGTAGCGTAAAAACTGCCGGAACTCTGCATAATCTTTGCTACCGCCACCTTGAATAAGGTAGGTTGCCAGCGTGAGGGGCGCGCCGCCAAAGCCAATAAGGGGCA
Source organism: Deinococcota bacterium (assembly GCA_039025155.1). GTDB lineage: Bacteria > Deinococcota > Deinococci > Deinococcales > Trueperaceae > JBCCBI01. Next base: position 8,243 of record JBCCOX010000009.1, read on the forward strand.
CAGGGCTTTCTTGCCGAATTAGCTTAATTGCCTCAGCGACATAGGGTGCAATTTCGTCAGCCTCAGGCACAGTGAGGCTACTAACTTGCTGCTCACTGCGAATAGGGTCGGCAATAACTGGACCCGGGCTAAACTCAATCGAGACGCCCATAGGTGGTAGCGGCGTCATGATGTCTTGAAACAAAATGGCGGCGTCCACGCCTAAGCGTTTGATGGGTTGGAGGGTGATCTCGCAGGTGAGTTCAGGGGTACGACACATTTCCCAGAAACTCGAGCGCTCTTTAATCGCCCTATACTCTGGCAAATAGCGCCCTGCTTGGCGCATCATCCAGACCGGTGCACGGTCGCTGTCTTTGCCGTTGGCTACGTCTAGGAATAGAGTGTTGGTAGTGGTTTGGGTCATTGGAGTTCCTCAGATTGATCGACAAGGTGAATGTATTTTTAGGCTATCAGATGGAATCGTTAGTGGGTGCTGCTTTTGACAACATAGTCATATTTTTTCGTGTTTTATAGCTGCAAGCACTGAAAAAGGCCGCGATGTGGCAGGTATTAGCGAGTTGCTGTGAGCGGCGTAGTGGCGTGGCTATCTTTAGTGGCGATAGCACCTTTCGCATCTTATTCTTCATGTTCCTTGCAAAAGCCTGTCTAATACCACCCTCACACTTATTTACACACCGACCTTGGCAGTGCTATACCTTTTTGCTAGTCATACAATCATACAAGTTGTGGACTCATAAACTCTTAACTTAAGTTAACAAGCAATACCGTACAATGTGGCACATAACATCACCTTGCCTAAGCATTCACGGAGCGTTGGCAGTAGCACGTTATGTTTCGCGCGGGGTACGTGGTGTCGTGAGGAGTGAGTGCAGATGGAAGAAGCTTTGCAATACATTGTGACAACCTTCGTGGCTGCTAGTTCGATTGCTGGAACGGCTCTCCTAAAAGAAGCCGCCAAAGACGCATACACCAGGTTGAGTGACGGTCTAAAGAAGAAGATATCACCAGCAGATGTTAAAGCACTTGAAGATAATCCTAAAGACGACACACAACGGCAAATTTTAATGCTCCGGCTGGGTCAAGAATTTAAAGCTGATGAAGCTTATGCCAAAGCGTCATTCGAGTTGGCCGAAGCACTCAGCCAAGCCTTAAAAGAGCACCATGCTGAGATGTATCACGAGTTTGGGTTGGATTTGCAGCGAAACAAAGTAAAAGGTGACTTCAATGTCATTGATAACGAGACTGAGATTAGAGCACAAGATAACGATGTTGGTCGCAACTTTAATATCCAAGGCAACAAGACGAAAAAACATTGATGACTGACGACGCACGAAAAACTCCAGTGTCTATGCCCATCACAGGTAACAAAGCTGGTCGTGACATCAACGTTACAGGAAATACTTTCAATATTTATGCTGACCCTAATGCGGCACTTACGTCGAGCGGGGTGCTTTGGAATTTGCCGTTTATACGCAATAAGAACTTTACGGGTGAAGCAGCAATAGACACGTTGCAGCAGATGCTTGTGCAGCATGGAAGTGTGGCAGTGACCCACCAGCGGCAGGTGGTGCATGGGCTTGGTGGCATTGGTAAAACGCAACTGGCGTTGGAATATTGTTACCGCTGTGAAGATAAGACAGAGGGCTATCCCACTTACCAGCACGTTTGGTGGATTGACGCTGAAACGGACACTAGCATCACAGCAGGTTTGGCGGCACTGGCAGTGGCATTGGATTACAAGGCTGAAGACGCACAAGAACTTATCCAAATGGCGCAAGCATGGTTGAGCCAACATGATGACTGGTTGTTGGTGTTTGACAACGTGGAGAATCGTGAAAGTATCGAGGGATTTTTGCCAAAGAGCAAGCATGGGCATGTACTCATCACTTCGCGTGCGTCTAATTGGCACGGGGTGGTCAATGCTGATTTGCCAATGCAGGTGTGGGATGAAGAAGAAGCCCTTGCTTTTTTGCGCAAACGGTTAAAGCGAGACGATGCAGATTACGCAGAACTTGCCGAAGAACTTGGTTACTTACCGCTGTCGTTGGCACATGCTGCTTCGTACATGGACAGCAATGGTTGTAGTGTGGCGGAATATTTGCAGCTATACTGTGATTATCGTGCTGACCTGAACGAAGAAAACAATCCGCTACACGGCTATGACAAAAGCGTGCAGGCGGCAGTGCTCCTTTCTGTGGATCTTTTGCACAAACAAGACAAACAACCTGCGTTAGCACTCTTATACATGTGTGCATTTTTAGCACCAAACGGCATACCAGAGACACTTTTTGGCAACCACGTGGAGGTATTGCCGGAGGTATTGCAGAAAGCCATGCAAAGCCCAATCAAAGCCCAGCGTTGTTGGAAAGATTTGCTGAATTTGTCTTTGCTGAACGTGCAAAAGGCTGAAACAGAGGGACAGTCATCCAGAACGTTTACGATGCACCGCGTGGTGCAAGGGGTGCTGCAAGATGACTTGGAGGCACAAGGCACAAAACAAGCAACCTTTGCCCGGTGTTTGCAGCTACTGAGAAAAGCGTTTGTTTTTGCAAGTGGCAGCAACATGGCGACGTGGCAGACTGCGCACGAACTGGCTGAAAATGCCAATGTGGTTGTGACTACTGCCAATGATTTACAAATAATGACAGAAGATTTAAGTGGGCTTTGTGACCGCCTTGGCTCGTACTATCAACTTGCACTTGGTGAATATAACTCTGCTGAGGCGCTACTTCGCCAAGCCATCGAGATAGACAAAACCACCATCGGTGAAAACCATCCAAACTACGCGATTCGCCTCAACAATCTTGCGCTTGTGCTCCAGGCAACAGGCCAATACAAAGAAGCCGAGCGGCTCTTCCGCCAAGCTATCGAGATAGACAAAACCACCATCGGTGAAAACCATCCAGAATACGCGATTTACCTCGACAATCTTGCGAATGTGCTCGAGGCAACAGGTCAATACGACGAAGCCGAGCGGCTCTTCCGCCAAGCCATCGAGATAGGCAAAACCACCATCGGTGAAAACCATCCAAGCTACGCGATTAGCCTCAACGGTCTTGCAAATGTGCTCAGGGCAACAGGTCAATACGACGAAGCCGAGCGGCTCTTCCGCCAAGCACACACTATTTTCTTACAGTCTCTCGGGGAAAATCATCCTCACACACAGCAACTTGCCGACACACTTACAAGGCTAAAATCACAAGGCTAGGCAGCATCAGATAATCGCCTTACGCACCCGCGCAGACACCCACTCACTGAGTAGTACCAAACCAAAAATACAGGTAAAAATGACACTCGCTTGTGACCAACTGAGCGAGCTAATGGACGAATCGAGCGCCAGACCAATGCCCCCTGCACCCACCAGCCCCACAATGGTCGATTCACGGATGTTGATGTCCCACCGAAACACCACCACGCCTGCAAAGGTGGGCAAAATCTGCGGTACAACGCCATAACTGAGCACCTGCGACCCGCTAGCACCCGTTGCCCGAATGGCTTCCACTTGGCGGGGGTCAATTTCTTCAATGGCTTCGTAGAGTAATTTGGCAATAAACCCAATCGAACGCAGGCCGATGGCGATGACGCCAGCAAACACACCTGGACCCAGAAGAAACACCAAAAGTAGTGACCAGATGAGTGAATGCACCGAACGGCTCGAGACAATCACCAGTAGCGCCAAACCGCGAAATATCCCGTGAGGCGTTGTGTTTCTAGCGGCCAAAAACGCCACAGGTGTCGCCAAAATAATCGCCAATAGCGTCCCGAGGGTAGCAATGGTGAGCGTGTCCCAAAGGGGCAACCATAGTTCGTTGATGTATGACCAACGCGGTGGGAACATGCGCCTAAGTAGGTCACCGGCTTGTTCAGGGGCATCTTGCACAAAAATCCAAAACGTTTGGGCTGAGATAAACCGCCAACACACGGCAATAAGCGCCAAGGTTGCTAGCCACGCAACTGCGTAAATGACGCGCTCTTTGGGGCTGCGGTAGTGCCAGATGAGACCTTGTTGAGAGTTATAAACGGGCATTATTGGACCCACGCTCTAATGCGGCTCGAGAGCAACTCTAGCAACAGCACAATGCCGATAATGAGCGCCAAAATTGCCCCGGTAGTATTAAAGTCATAACGCCGAATGGACGTGCGCAGCACCGCCCCAATGCCGCCTGCACCAACAATCCCCAAAATGGCTGACTCCCGGAAGTTGATGTCCAAACGGTAAGCCGCCAGCCCAATAAAACGCGGCAATACCTGCGGGGCGACGCCGTAAACAATAATCTGCGCCCAAGACGCGCCTGTTGCGCGCATGGCTTCCAGTTGGCTACTGTTGATGTCTTCGATGTCTTCAGCGAGCAGTTTGGCAATAAATCCGGCACTTGCCAAACTGAGGGTAATCACCCCTGCGAGCGGCCCAAACCCCACCATCACCACGAACAATAGGGCGATGACCACTTCTGGAAAGGTGCGGGTGAAGATGATGAGGCTGCGGCACAGTAAATAGATGGCCCTGGGCGCAAGATTACTGGCTGCGCCCAAACTGAGCGGTAGCGCAAGCACTAACCCGGCTGCTGTTGCGACGACTGTCATCGTGAGGCTTTCTAACATCCCGGTGCGAATATCACCCCAGCGGCCACGAAAGTCAGGTTGAAAAAAGTCAGCTAACAAGCGCGAGGTGCGTGTCCAACCTTCGGCAATGCGTTCGGGGTCAACCTCGATACTACTCAGTGCCAATACTAAATACCCCACGACTGCAGCAATCACCAAATAGCGCAGCCACACGTTGGCAATTAAGGGCGGCGGCGACCACTGGCGCTGCTTAGATGGTATGGATTCAACGCTCATGTCACGCCTCCAGCAGGAACAGTGGACTGGCTAGTAGTGTTCGTCACTTGCTCATCTTGTGACTTGGCTTGATTCTCTTTGAGCGTAAGCGTCCAGTCTTCTTCACCGTAAATTGTTGTTAGTACATCGTGGGTGAGGCCTTTGGGATCGCCGTCGTAGACGATCTCTCCTAAGCGCAACCCGACAATGCGCTCAGCAAAGGTAGTAGCCAGTGTCACATCGTGAATGTTGATGATGGCGGCAATGCCGTTTTCGCTAGCTAATTCGGTAATGAGGCGCATGATTTGCCGTGAGGTTTTGGGGTCTAAGCTAGCGGTGGGTTCATCAACCAGCAAAATATCGGGGTCTTGCATGAGTGCTCGAGCAATACCAACCCGCTGCCGCTGACCGCCAGATAGTGCGTCAGCACGTTTGTCAACAAAGTCTTGCAAACCAACGCGCTCGAGCAAATCGAACGCCCGCGTCACATCCGTTTGCGGATAGCGCCTGAGGGCACTGCGCCAAAACCCCACGTAGCCCAAACGCCCCGACAAGATGTTTTCCATCACGCTAAGGCGTTCAACCAAGGCATATTCTTGAAAAATCATCCCCATGTTGCGGCGCATCTGCCGTAAGGCGCTAGGTTTTAGGGCGGTTACGTCGCTACCACCCAGGATAATTTGCCCACGGGTGGGTTCAACGAGGCGGTTGACGCAGCGAATGAGGGTACTTTTGCCGGCACCAGAAGGGCCAATGAGCGCCATGACCTGACCTTTAGGCACCGTCAAATCGATGCCTTTAAGCGCCATGTCGCCCGTGGGGTAGCGTTTTTCTAGAGTGTGTAGCTCGAGCATAACAGCAAGCAAAACCCAGTCATGCGACTGGGCTTTGCGTCCTCCTTAAAGTTGTGAAATGACGCTAACTAAGGTGCAGTGTAGTTGACGCCATTCACTTCGTCAATGGTACGAATCACCGACCAGTAAGTCTCGTAGTCAATTTCAATAAATTGGGCTTCTCCACTTTCACTAAACTCTTCTTGCAGAGCACTACCTTCCCAGTCATAGGTGAAAAAGGCTTCTTGGATGGCAGCTGCTAGTTCTGGCTCGAGGTTGTACACATACCCATACGCGGTCGTCGGAAACGTTTGCGAGGTGTACACCGACACGTAATCTCCTTCTGCAACAACCTCGCGGGCAATCATCCGCGACAAAACCGAGTTGGCAATCGAGGCGGCTTGGTAGTCACCGTTGACCACACCAAGAATCGAGTTTTCATGGCTACCCGAGAACGCCGTCTCAAAACTTTCGCCCGGGGTTAGCTCAAATTCTGCTGACAAAATGGCACTCGGTGCTTTGAAACCCGAGTTAGAGGTTTCTGATGTAAACGCTAGTTGCTTGCCCGGCAAATCCGCTGGCGAGCTAATGTCACTACCGGGCGGTACAATAATTTCCATTTCGTAACCAAACGACCCATCGTCTGCTGCCATCATGGCAAACGGACGAAACCCAGCTACGTTTACCGCAAACGGCACACTACCCGTATTAAATCCAGACACATGCAAACGGCCTGCGCGCATGGCTTCTAGTTGGGCGGCGTTGGAATCAATGGGGAAAAAGCGCACGTCTTTACCGGTTACTTCTGACATGTGCTCCAAAAAACTTGCCCACACTTCAGCATAAACAGCCGGGTCTTCCACAGGGGTGTAGGCAAAGATGATGGTATCTGGGTCAACAAGTTCGCTGGTATCAGTAGGTACATCAGCGAGCAGGTCACCGTCGGTGTCACAAAAACGACCGTCTAAGGTGCCGCGTTCACAGTCTTGGGCAAACGCTCCAGAAAACGCCACAGCAAACAGCAAAAATAAGCTCACTAACCAAAAACGCTTCATATCAAACTCCCTCATAAACTAACGCTTACACACTTAACTAAATCTACAGCAAGCTATTTGACAGCATAGCTATAGACTGACAAACTCGCTTGCAGGCAGCACTACGACATAAGACTGCAATTACGACATAAGACTGCAATGTAGACGCACCTGCTTTTGGCAATTTATGTGTGAACGTTGACGCATAACAGTGTACAACTATCGCATCAATTTGTCATGGATTTGTCAAGCCAAGTTAGTTGTGGGCAACACGCAACTTTGCGTAAATGTTGCTAGACCACATTGAAGATTACACAAATGACCGTGATTGCCAGTTGACGACTGCGGCTGTTTGAGTCGAGGCTCGAGCTTAGAACTAAAATTTGCATAAAGTTATGCTGTGATGCCTGCTCGAGCTAGGTGTCACCATCAGGACCATCTGGCGTAAACTTATACCCCACGCCCCAAATCGTATGAATATAGACCGGCTCACTCGGATTAGGTTCAAATAACTTGCGGAGGCGCAGTACAAAGTTATCCACCGTGCGGCTACTTGGAAAAGCGTCTTCACCCCAGACATCATCCAGAATGTCGTCGCGGCTCACAACCTCACCGGAACGCATAGCGAGGAGTTTAAAAATTTTAAGTTCGCGCTCGCCTAAAAGCTCTTGGCGGCCGCTAGCCAGCGTAGCCACCCAAGTACGAAAATTGACGTTATTGCCACCAAAGCTAATGGTCTCGACAGCGCTAGGAACATTACTGCCCTGCCCCCACTGCTGCCGTTTAAGCATATTGCCTACGCGCAGCAAAAACTCAGGGAGGTGAAACGGCTTGGTGAGGTAGTCATCGCCGCCAACACTTAAGCCAGTTACGCGGTCTTCGGCTTGACCTTTGGCACTTAAAAAGAGTACGGGCGTGGTATCACCACGTTCGCGCATGGTGTTGCAGACATCAAACCCGTTGATGTGTGGCAGCATGACGTCCAGCACGATGAGGTTGGGATTGAGCGCAGTCCAGGCCTCGAGCCCCTGTTTGCCGTCTCTGGCAACCTCAACCTGATAGCCTTCCTCTTCTAAGTTATCAGCAATGATATCCGCAAGGGTGTCTTCGTCTTCAACTAGCAAAACGAGGGGTGCGCCGGTGGCACTGCGTCGGGTGGTGGGTAAAGGTGAGGGTTTTGTGGTCATTGTTAGTACAGTGTGTATCTGATCTTGTATATCTCGTCTAAGGTCTAAAACATCTTGCATTTAGCCTAGCCCAGCGTGCGGCAAAGCTGTGTAGGATGACGCTAAGCAGGTGGAATTTGAGCAGCTTGACCAGCTACCTCAACGCCTGAAGGTGCAGTGACATCCTCAGCAATGTATTTGGGGAGCATAATTGCAAAGCGCGTACCTTGACGGAGCGGCTCACAGCGCACCCAGCCGTTCATAGCCTCCACAGTAGTTTTAACTAGATAAAGTCCTAAGCCAATGCCTTTAGATTGGCGGGTAAGTTCGTTTCCCACCCGGTAAAATTTATCAAAAATGCGGCTGTGATCGCCATCACGAATGCCGATGCCGCTATCTTCTACCTCGATAGTGGCGTGATGCTTGGCTGAACGCAGCCGTACCGTAATAGGCTTGTTGTCAGCGGGCGTATATTTGATGGCGTTATCGAATAAGTTACTGAGCACCAGCGATAGGGCAGCTTCGTCTAAACGCACCATAAGTGGGGTGTTCTCTGTTGCTTCAAGGCTGTCTGCCTCGAGCGAAAGTTGACCCCCCCTTGCCTCGAGCCCAGGTTGTAACCGCGCAATAATATCGCGCACGGTGCGCGCCAGGTCTGTAGGAATGAGTGCTCCGGAAATGTTAGGACGCTCCAAGCGGGCAGCAGCTAAAACCTGTTCGCTGGTGGTTTCTAGCCGGGCTAGTTCACCCTGCATTTTGGTGAGATAGCGGCGCGTTTTGGCGGGGTCTAGGGTAGTATCAAGCGTGCGGTAAAGGGCTGTCTCGAGCAGAAGTTTAAGCGAACTCAGGGGCGTTTTAAACTCGTGGCTAATGGCGTTCAAAAAGTTTTGCTGGCGGGCTTTAAGTTCCCGCTCAGCGCGCAAATTTTGATAGATAATGTACAGCCCAGACAAAATCACGACCACAAAAAAGGGCCCCTCAAACGCAAACATGCGCAAATAACCCTGCTGTCTGGCCCGAAAGTCAGCTATGGCGAGGTCGTCAACGATAACCTCACCAGATTGGCGTTGTAGATAAGGGAATTGGCTTAGGGCAGCGGTTTGCTCACGCTCAGCTAACATATTGATGAGGTTGGCTTCGCGTTGCCACGTCTCGAGCGTCATGTTGGTGACGCGCCGCACGTAGTTGTGTTGGAAAATAATCCACCAAATTACCTGACTGAGCACAAAAAAGATAATGACAAAAAAAGCCCAGCGGGTTATACGGCGCGATTTAGCATTGGCTAACACATGTTTTTGTAGCATATTATGAGGGCTTTGCGTGTAGTGGCACGCGCTTTTTAGGAGCTTACTCGAGACATTGATGTCAACAAAAAGGCATGAGTCATTTGCAATGTGGTTGACCCATGCCCCTAGGCATTACGTTGAAGGTGTCATTGCCCTTAGCGATTCTCCAAACATCAACAATCTGATGTGGTCATGATTACCTCAAACAATGTCTGATGACATCATCCTCAAGATTCATCACAGCGCAGCACAATGTGCGGCAGGCTAGACCGGCGCAAGACTTCTTCAGTAACCGACCCGAGCACCATGCGTGTCACGCCTCTGCGCCCGTGCGTGGCCATGATGATGAGGTCAACGTCTTCTTCAGCATCCAAGATAGCCTCAACCGGATGGGTGTTTTCGACCAGTTTGCTAGTCACCTTAAGTCCAGCTTCTTCGCAGCGGAGTTGGGCTTGCTCGAGCGCTTGTGCGCCTAGCTTTTTGAGGTCTTGTTGCAAATCGTAAATGTACTCAGCATAGATATAGGTGACAGGGTTTTCTACTGCGTGCAGGATTGTCACGCTGGCGTTGAACAACTTGGCGAGTCGAATGGCTTCACCGAGCGTGTTGTCGCTGCAAGTGCTGCCGTCAATGGGGATCAGAATGCGGTCGTACATAGAAGGCCCCCTTTCAGATGTTGGGTGATCTCATCGGCTCATGTCTGGGCGTAGGTTTTACCTTAGTGGATGATGATTATCAGTATAGCTAATAGATACGGGAAAGATGTCCCGAATAGGACGTAATAACTGCTACTACACCTGCGACCCTCAAAACTGCCATAGCTGAGCTAGAAGTGGTATAAGTCCTGACATGACGAAACACCCTACTAACTTTGCACTTGAAACCCTGGCGATTCACGCGGGTAAACAGGTTGACCCGACCACAGGTGCAGTTGTCCCACCGATTCACCTCACCACTACCTTTGAACGCAAGCCAGATGGGAGTTACCCAGATGGCTATGTGTACACTCGGGCAGATAATCCCAACAGACGCGCGTTAGAAGAATGTTTGCGCGTGCTCGAGGGGGGCGCAGCCTGTGCAGCATTTAGTTCTGGCTCAGCTGCCGCCGCCGCCTTACTACGCAGTTTTGCACCCGGTGACACGGTGCTAGTGTGCAGTGACCTCTACCATGGGGTGCGCTATATTCTTTTGAACATTTTGCAGCCGTGGGGGCTTAAGCCTGTCTTTGTGGACATGACAGACCTCGAGGCTGTTGAGCAAGCTTGGACAGATAGCGTCAAGCTTCTCTGGTTAGAAACCCCCACCAACCCCATGCTGAACATCTACGACATTTGTACCCTCGCGGATATGGCCCATGCCAAAGGTGCGCAGGTAGCGGTGGATGGTACGTGGACAACACCTGTTGTGCAGCGGCCGCTCGAGCTAGGCGCAGATTTTGTAATGCACGCAACGACCAAGTATTTAGCAGGTCACAGTGATGTGTTGGGCGGTGCCATCATCGCTAAAGCAGAAGATGAGACCTTTGAGAAAGTGCGTTACATTCAACAACTCGAGGGTGCTGTGCCATCGCCGTTTGATTGTTTTTTAGTGAGTCGCGGGATTAGCACGCTACCCTACCGAATGCGGGCGCATAGCGAGAATGCGATGAAAGTAGCCAGGTTTTTAAATGAGCATCCAAACGTACATACTGTGCATTATCCGGGACTCGAGCAGCACCCCGGTCATGAGATTGCCAAACAGCAAATGAGCATGATGGGTGGCATGATGTCTATACAAGTAAGCGGTGGAGCTGATGCTGCTCGAAACGTCATGAACCGAGTCAAGCTATTTCACCGAGCAACCAGTTTGGGCGGGGTTGAAAGTCTATTAGAGCACCGTCGTTCGGTAGAAGGAGATTTGTCCACCACGCCAGATGATCTATTGCGGGTTTCCATAGGATTAGAACACCCAGATGATCTCATCAATGACCTTGTCCAAGCGTTAGGTTAGGCTGTGCCCTATTTTGAGTATGAAGATGTAGGCGGTGCTGTCAACCAGCATATCAACCTCTACTACGAAGTTCATGGTCAGGGACGCCCACTTCTGTTTTTACATGGGCGCGGTGGCAATGTCCTCAGTTGGTGGCAGCAAGTACCTGTGTTTGTTGAGCACTACCAGTGTATTGTCATTGAACAGCGCGGTTGGGGTCGCTCGAGCGGTGCTTTAGACGGTCCTTGGGGAGATGTGTTTGCACGAGATGTACATATGTTCATTGATCACCTAAAACTTGATGCGTTTGCGGTGATTGCCCAATCAATGGGTGGGTGGACGTTAAGTGCGCTTAGTGAGCGCCTCGAGCAACGCGGTCAATCAGAACGCTTAGTGGCAGCGGTCATGAGTGGCACGGTGGGCGGGTATGTGCCCAGTCAGCTCGAGGCTATCTACGACCAACACCGCCAAGCTGCGTATACCCAGCGCGCTGCTTGGCAGCAGGGAAACTCACATCACCCGGCGCTGGCCGCCACAACGCCTGGGGGCTTACAAACGCTCTACAGCATGATTGCGCGCTTGAACAGACCACCACCCGTTATCTCTGGTGCGCCGGACACGCTCGCACGTCGTGACTGCCTCAGCTTACCTGAGCAGGTGTTATTTATAGCTGGTGAGCAGGATATGTTTTGTCCGCCGGAGGTGCTGCGTGGTGTGGTCGAGGGCGTCCCCAAAGCCCGCCTCGAGTTACTGCCCAACATAGGTCACTCACCTTATTTTGAGGCTGCTAGCGACTTCAATACCATCGTGGACAAATTTTTAGCTGAGGTTTACGTGTAACGCTTCTTGTCAGCTACGCGGCCTGTAAACTAAGCTGCATGAACGTTGCTGATATTCACGCTACCTCTGACCCGCTTACGATTGACGACATCAACTTTGATAACCGAGGCCTTGTCCCGGTTGTCACCCAAGATATGTACAGTGGCGAGGTCTTGATGCTGGCCTATGCCAATCGTGAGGCTGTTGAGATGACTTTAAAAACGGGTGAGGCACATTATTACAGCCGCTCGAGAAAGTCCCTTTGGCACAAAGGTGCGACCAGCGGGCACGTTCAGAAGGTTAGCGAAGTACGCCTTGACTGCGATGAAGACACGCTGCTTTACCGTGTTGACCAAACCGGGGCTGCTTGTCATACCGGGGAATACTCGTGTTTTTTTCGTAATCTGGAAGGAAGGCCCCAGCCAGCGATTGGCGAGATGTTGATGCTGCTCGAGCGCACCATCAATCAGCGCATCCGTGACCTACCTGAAGGGTCTTATGTCAGCAAGTTGCACACGCGCGGCGTGGGCTAC
>JBCCOX010000010.1:0-20485 GCA_039025155.1 Deinococcota bacterium
AATGGTTTCAGCAACAGGTTCAACAACGGTTTCAGCAATAGTTTCAGCAGTAGCTTCAAGAATAGTTGTGTCTTGACCCGCAGACTGCGAAGATGATTTAGCTAGCTGCCAACATGGCGGACCATCTTCAAATTCAATCACGGGTTCAATAGGCATGAGTTGGATGGCGTCGTAGGCAAGGTAGGTCTGATCGGCTGGGCTAAGCGCTTGCTGCGAGTGTAGTTTGTCAGCTAAGGCTTGGTACAAGCGCGTCAAGCTGGCTAGGCTGCCACCACATGAAGCGGTAGGCACGTGAACTTGCAAAATATTTACTGGCGCACCTAAACGGCTCACCTCTGCATCTTGACTGCTACCAAAGCTTAAAAAGTAATCTCGGTCAGCACGTTCGTGATCTAAACGAGCTAGGTCGTAAAGTTCGGCAGGTGCAAACGCACCAAACGGTAAAGACACAGCCATAGGATCGTAGTGGTAACGCCACCTGCCTCGAGCATCCTGATAGCGTAAGCGGTAAAAACTACCAAAGCGCTTGCGGCTGCCCGCAAGTAAGCCGTCTACGACCGCCCAGACAAAGTGCCCCTGAGCTTGAATAGGCACTTGCTCGAGCCGAAACTTAACCGTCTGCTGGGGTGCGTTTTGGGCCTCGGGTTGCGCTGTTAAAGCAATATCTTCTAAGGGCGTAAACAGCTCTAAGATGACGCCTTGATGATCTATTTGCTGGCCTATATCGGGAACCCAAAAACCAAAATTAGCCGTGCCGTTTTGCCAGTAGCTCCCCAGTGCGGTCACAAGTTCTTTAATACCTGCCCAAGCTTCATCGTCAAGTTGGTCAATATCAAGCTGGTCTAAGGTTTGCTGAGCTGGTAGGCGGGCCGCTGCCCAAGCTTGCAAATCGCGCGTTGCGTCAAGCAAAAGCTGCGCATTGCTTGTCGGCATGAGTTCCCCCTAAGGGTAAAAACTATAGTCTATATGGTCTGGATTTCGACTGAACACTGCATAAACGGCTTGCGTGTTTAATTCCGTTTCGCACGGTTATTGGCTCTACACGGTCTTTACCGTCAAAGAGCTGACACCCCTTCGCTACCATCAAAAAGGGGTAAGTGACCTAGGGCAATAATGTCGTCTCGAGGACTTCCTTCTGTAAATACGGCCATAGTTGCTATGGCTGTAGCTTGCAGTTCAGCAAGTAGCTCGAGCAAGGCCCGCAAGGTATTCCCGGTACTTACTACGTCATCAACAATCGCCACATTTTTGCCTTGCAAACGCCCAATATCTTCACCGTCAATAACCAAATCTTGAGGTTTACCTGTCGTGATAGACACCACCGTTTTTTTCTTCGAGCCAATCATGTAGGGTTTTTGTGTTTTTCGCACCACCACATAAGGAATACCTGTTTTAGCAGACATAGCGTGTGCCAGCGGTACAGCTTTGACTTCAGGTGCTACCAAAACATCCACACCCTGAGGAAGTTTGTCAACAAGGGCGCTTGCGGCTGCTTCTGTAAGCTCAGTATCGCCCAACAGGTTAAGTAACGCTACAGAGACACTGCCCAGATTGACAATTTTAAGGTCACGGTGAACCTCACCAATTTGAATGGGATGGCTGTTCATGGCATCATCTTACCTTAGCGCCTACCCTAGAGATAACGTACTAGGTGGTATTATTAAAGTTATACATTAGGATGAACATGATTTACGGATACACTTGTAGCAGAGGTTTAAATGTCACGACCCAAAGCGCAACCAGAGCCCATCTTTAAACAAGGTGAACGCTACACTCATAAATCCATTGGGTATGCGCGTAATGTTGTCAGCAATCACATGACAAGATGGTACACACGAGTTTAGATGATGTCACTGAATGCACGTGTGATAATAGCGGTATCACCTGCCACAGGTAGTTGTCTCACGTTCTCCCTTTTTCCAGACGTGACAAGGTCATCAATCACCTGTCACAACTACTTGCAGAACTGCTATGTAACTCAACAGTTTGGAAACTTTTTAGAAATCTCGTCACAGACAGATTTTTTAGATGCTACGCACTAAATCGCGTCGGTGACGCAACTCGGTTTTTGAGGTTCAATACCTGTTCGCAGTATTGATAGCTCATGACTTGACGTTAATCTTCGTCCCACTCATCAAAACTACTCAAACGCCGTTTGCTATCAGCGGCTGCGCGTCTCGTGTCCGCTGAAGGGGAAGCAGGCTCTTTACTACTCGCTAGCAAAAATTGATAGCCACTGTAGCTTGTAATAAACACCGCCAGTAACAGTAGCGGTACAGCCAAAAATATGGGCAAGCGTCCAAAAATGAGTAACATGATTAGGGCAATGCCTACAAAAAATCTGCCGAGCACAGGAATACGATGCCAGTAACGCTGTAACTGGGTGATGTAGCGTTCCATGCGGCTAACATAGCACATTTTTACTGAATTGAAAGAACAAACCTAGTTTGTATCAGCAATTTGAGATGAACTCATCGTCAAAACGTCTGACACGAAAACCCATCAACACAATTTGATTCCGACGATTTTTCGTTGTGTCTAGGACGTGCTTGTCATCCTGATCTTGAATTGCCGAGTTTGTATCATCCTCAACGTTGCAACTTTTGACACTTTTTGAGGGTGCGTCAGACAGGCATTTTGCGTGACTTTGCCGAAATAAACTGAATAGATGTTTGCAAAATCTGCTCATTGGACATGGCAAAATCCCCAAAAAGCCCATTCTCATAGCAAGTTGGGTTTAACATCTTGTAAAGTCAAGGATCGTTTTTAGTTCCTATCGTCTAAGCTTACGCCGCACGTTATGAGTAAAGCACACTTCTACAATTAGGCTATAGTGTTACTCATAAATACTATCTGTTATGTAAATTTAACTAAGCTAAGACTCAGACCCTACGACTAGCTGTCGCCCAATCCATATTAAGAGTAAAAACAACGTGCCTAACAGTAAATTAAGTGACCACAACCATACTGGCAGGTCGCGCCAAATTCCTAATAGGGCCAGCACAATTAACGCAGAACCAAGAGCAGTACGCATAGCGTTGATTGTAACCTTTAAGTGATCATCCGCGCCATGATGATTTTCAAGTTTGCCGCTCTAGCTCGTTTGCAAACCTTGCAGCACAAAATCCTGCACCACCAAATCCTGAACTACAAATCCTGTGCGGTAAACGGCCTCAGCGCTCTCATAGAATATCCCTTAAACTAGTAAGTTAACCCTTATGGCGAGTTGTTTAGGGCTTGCTTATAGCAGTGGGATCCATTTTCAGGCCTGTCAAATAACCCTTCTAGCTCCGTGGGGTTATGTTGGCTCGAGCGGGCTAAGTCGCTGTTTCCATAACCTCCTAGGACTTTGTCAGGGGACTTTGTAAAGGGACTTTGTAAAAAGCTTGACTGTAAGCAACCCAGCAAGTCATCACGCTGTTGAGTTACACGCGGCTACCCTACATAGAGCCCTGCGCTCGAGCCCGCGCTTGTGAGCTGAGGTGTTTTGCTTGTACCATAATTGATGTGTGCTGAATAAGCTGCTTGCACTTAACAAACAATTTACAGAATTATTGATTTTCTGATTGTGTAAGCACCATGTTTGCTGTTAAACATCATGTCTGTCATTAAATATAACGTCTATAGATATAACGTCTATACGCTTAAATCACAGGTGAATAAAGGTGCATATGATCACGCTACAGAAACGACTCTAACAACCATGATCTTCACCTGTTTAAGGATAACGCAGGACTTAAGGATAATGCAGGGTTTGAGGCTATTATACGGTTCAAGGATAATGCATGGCTAAACGCTTAGACTTATTAGCTATATCTATACTCTGGGGGCTTTTCCTCATCATCTTGCTGTCTGGCTTTTGGTTTGCACCTAGCCCGCGCCTCGAGCAGGGTGTTATGGATTTACGCAATTGGGACTTTAACAGTGCTGGCGCTGTGAGCATCGTAGGTGAAGCTGAGTTCTACTGGCAGCAATTACTCACCCCCAAAGACTTTGTTGAGCATACAAGCCGCGTAGGTCAGTCTCCTTCACCGGGTGCAACGGCTAGTTTAGGAACCCCAGAACGCTTTAGCACTGCTGCTAGCAGCGGCGTCACCAATGCGCCTAACTCAGAACAAGTATCTGACACAGACAACAACCTAGAAAACCCAGACCTCAACCCTGAAAATCCAGCCACAGACGCTGAAACCTTACTAACAGACAACCCCATAGATAGCCCTGTGAGCCAAGTACCCCGTCTGGACGGCTACATTGCTATTCCTAAAGCTTGGAACGGCTTTGAGGTTGACGGTAAACCCATCAGTGGTGACGGTTATGGTACTTACCGCTTTCAGATTCAGCTTTCCCAACGGGTTGATCAACTTGCTTTTAACCTTCCTGAGGTTGATTCTGCATATGTTTTGTATATCAATGGACAAGTGCGTGCCAGCAATGGTCGGGTAGGGCGCTCACCAACGGAAACCCAAGCTGAGTGGTTACCACAACTTGTCACGCTAGACGGCAACAGCACCAGCCTCGAGATCATTTTGCAGGCCTCTAACTTTGAACATCGTCGGGGTGGTGCAGGGCAACTGATAAGGCTCGGTACCGAAGCCCAAATTGTAGGAAGTTACCGCGCAAACTTAGCACTGCGTTTGTTTATTTTAGGTGGCGCGCTTACGATGGGGTTTTATCACCTTGCATTTTTTATTTTGCGCCGTGACGATGCCTCGTCAATTATGTTTAGTGCCATCTGTTTTTTGATTGCCCTGCGCATTTTGGCAAGCGCCAGCGGCAACATGTTTATGCATCAAGTCATTCCAGAGTTGAATTGGCAACTTTTTGTCAAGGTTAATTACTTATCTTTTTACCTTCTCCCTACGGTGTTTGCCATGTTTTTGGAAAAACTTTTTCCCAAAGAGATGCCCACTTGGTTTATTCGCGTGTTACAGGTGCTGTCCCTGCTTTACGGCACGATTGTGCTGACCACACGTACCCAGATTTTTACCCACACCCTGCTTAGTTATCAGCTTATTACAGTACTTATGAGTGGCTGTTGTATGTACGTGCTGACGCGAGCAGTACAACACGGCCGCAAAGGTGCAGTGACCTTCTTTGTAAGCTCGTTGCTGCTTGTGGGCACAGTCATTAACGACGTGCTTTATAACAATCAGCTTATTTACACGGGTTATTTACTCCCTTTTGGCGTGTTTGCGTTTATCTGTGCGCAAGCATTTGTTTTGTTAAGGCGTTTTGCAAAGGCATTCTCAGAGGTTGAAAGCCTCACCAAGACGCTCGAGCAACGGGTTGCCAAACGCACTGAACAGTTGGTTGCCAGCAACCGCCGCTTACTGCGTAGCAATACCGTCTTACAAGACGAAATCACCGAACGCAAGCGCATTGGCGAAGCCTTAACCGCAGCCAAACTAGCAGCCGAAAGCGCCAACCAAGCCAAAAGCAGTTTTATCGCCCAAATGAGCCACGAACTTCGCACGCCGCTCACAGCTATTTTAGGATACGCGCAACTGCTCAAGCTAGACGACGACGTAAGCGCTGAGCAACACGAAGGTCTAGACATTATTGAGCAGAGTGGCGATCACTTGCTAACGCTCATTAACGACGTGCTAGACATGGCAGCTATTGAAGCGGGCAAACTGACTGTCAACAAACAAGATGTAGCACTCGCTGGGTTTTTACGGCGCATTAGCGACATTGTGCGGGTACGCACGGAACAGAAAAACCTCAACTTTGTCTATGAACCTTATGATTTTCAGACGCAAACCCGCTTAGATACTTTGCCCCAGACTGTTCACGCTGACCCTAAACTAATTCGCCAAGTTTTAATTAACCTGCTGGGAAATGCCGTTAAGTTTACCGATCAGGGGCACATTGTGTTTAGAGTGGGCCCGGTTGCAGATGGGCGCTTTCGGTTTGAAATTGAGGATAGTGGCATCGGCATTGCCGGAGACGCCCTCGAGACAATTTTTCAGCCTTTTCAACAAGTCAGTGACAGTAAACGCCAAGCTGAGGGCACGGGCTTAGGGCTAGCTATTAGCCACAACTTAATTGACCTAATGGGCGGCAAGTTACAGGTCAGCAGCCGTTTAGGTATGGGCAGCAACTGTTATTTTGAGTTAGAGCTAGCGCTTGTAAGCAGCCAACAAGTTCCTGCCAGCGAACCCGCGCGGCGCATTGTTGGGATTGACGGAGCCTCACCACGGTTGTTGTTAGTTGACGACAACGACCTCAACCGTGCGGTGTTGTCTACCCTATTACGCCCTTTGGGGTTTCATATTGTTGAAGCTCGAGACGGTGCTGAAGCGCTCGAGCTAGCCCAAACGCAGCCACTTGATGCCGTCATTACCGACCTGATGATGCCCGTTATGGACGGCTTTGACATGACCCGTGCCCTTCGCGCAGAGGACGCCTTAACGCAACTTGTGATCATTGCAACCTCTGCCAGTGTGTTTAACGAAGACCGGGAAAAAAGCATGCAGGCTGGCTGCAACGACTTTTTAGCTAAACCGATTAAGCCCAAAGCGCTCCTGACCATGCTCGAGCACTATTTGCACATCACCTGGCGTTACCAAGCGGCTCAACCACGGGCAGCTCAACCACAGGCGGCTCAACCACAGGCGGCTCAACCACGGGCAGCTCAATCACGGGCAGTAACTTCAGCCGCACAGCATACCAACAAGGTTCACGCTGACGCCCCTGAGGTGCTCGAGCCAGCCCTGGATACCCCCAACCAAGATACGCCTAATGATGTCAACAAAGATCCTGCAACGAGTCTCGGGTGAGCATGGGTTGATTCTTTTAGGAATCAACTAGAAGCGGTATCAGATGGAAGTTACACAAGTTGTTGTTACGGGCTTGCCAGCAAAGGATGTTGTGTTCTGGAAAGGGAGAAGGGGAGCAAAAGGGAGAGGGAGATTCCACCAGATGCCACGCATGTGTCATACCGTTTCCGGTTCATTCCTTCGGGAATTAACCCGCATGGAATGCGTAGAAAAAGATACGGGTTCCGTTGGGAACGGAATAAACACGTTAGAGTTTATGCAGTGTTCAATCGGAACCCGTATCACTACTGCCGTAGACATTAGCCTATGAGCCTTCACCCGTAGGACAGAGGATGCATCAAATTATTGTGTGATTGCTGACAACACAGCATCACCCTAACTCGCTCTGAGCTTTGCCTGCAAAGACAAAAAAAAGAGACCCAACTAAGGCAACACCTGCTAACACGCTAAAGCCAAGCGCATAATCGCCGCTCACATCTGCAAAATACCCAGCTACAACCGGGCCGCCCATCATACCAATGGTGACAATCGGAATGGAATAGCCCATAATTTTGGCAAAGGCACGCCGCCCGAAATAGTCTGCCCGCAGCGCGCCCATAAGCGGCGCGCGCATGCCCCACGCTAGTCCGTGCATGACAGCAAACATCAATACCCATATAAAGCTGTCAGCATAGGCTAAAGCCACAATGGCAATAGCGTGTGAGATCATGGCCCCAGTGGCAATAAAGCGCTTGTTGAAACTGTCGCCCAAGTAGCCTCCTAACAGTTGTCCCACCAGTGAGAGTGAGGTCATCAAGGCAACAACAGAGGCCGCCCTAGGCAAGCTGTAGCCCAAGCCAGCTTGTAAATGTGACACCGTATGAACCGATACCGCCGACACCACCGACACAGCACTAGCATGTCCTAAAGAAATGAACCAAAAAGCTCTGGTACGCAGCGCTTGTGCGACACTAAGACCGCTTATCTCAAATTTAGAAGCTGTCTTTGAAGCTGTTTGGGCATTTTGGGATGTTGTATCTTTAGATGCTTCATCTCGAGCAGGTTCACCATCAGGTCTGAGTCCGTACATTTCAGGACGGGTGCGCATCAATTGGGCAAGCGGCAAGCCAATGATTAAAACGAGCAGGCCTGAAACTCTAGCCGTCACCCGCCAGCCTTGGGTTGCCAGTAACCACGCAATGCTTGGTACCAGCAAGCCGCCCACGCTCATCCCCACACTTACCAAGGACAACGCTGAGGCTCGTCTGCGTTCAAACCAGTTTACCACCGTTGTTGTAACAGACAAAAAGCCAGTAAAGGCTGCCCCCAAACCCAACACTAAAAACATCACAATAAATTCAGTTAAGGTATCAATATAACTTAAGCCCCAAAAGCCGCTTGCAAAAATGACCACGCCAATGCTGATCATACGTTTGGCACCAAAGCGGGTAAGCAGCACGCCTTGAAAAGGTGCCACCAGTCCAGACTGTAAGCGTTGCAACGAATACACCGTAGACAGCGTGGTTTTGCTCCACCCAAAACTCTCCTGTAAAATGGGCACGTAGGCACCGTAAGCTTGCATCATGAGCCCAATCACCAGCATTTGTAAGCCTATGCCAGCCGCCACAATCCACCAGCCCCAAAAGACCTGTTGCAGGTTTATGTTACTGGGGGTAACTCGAGCCACTGTCCGCGACCACACTGACGCTTGAGGTTGGCGGCTCACGGCTGACCTTGTAGGCATAAACCTTGTGCCAGACATAAATCTTGTTTTTGCCTGTATTGATGTAGCCCGTGTTGATGTAGCCGATATTGATGCATACTGCACACGTAAAAGAGGCTTTGTGGCTTAGACAAGATTCCATAGATGTTAGCAAGCTGCTGCGCTAGCGTAGCGATGGTTGCGTATACAACGGTTGCGTGTACAACGTGATGGTCTGGTTGGCTCGAGCAACCTGTCATTAAGGTCATTAGCTAGCCCCGTTCTTCATGTGTGGTCTTTGTGTAAGGTCTTTAAGGTGTTTAATCAAATGCCACGCAAAAATTTCCTGCAAAAATGTCCTACAAAAATGCTATACATCTAGCTTAAACAAGACAGGCCTCTACAACGCATTTCCTCTACAGAGAAGTTAAAAAGAAGTTGTAGAGGAGTTAATGTGACGCAAATTTAGGTCCAATACTTTGGATAGGTATTAAAGCAAAGATTCTGATTGCATCTCTAACACCAACCAATTTCCGTTCCCCACATCTTGACTTGCGTCTGTGACGCTATTTTAGAAACGTGTCTGGACTGTCTAGGTCAATACATTTGGGCTCGAGCAGATCACTAACCCACGAACGATAAGATCGCCTTACAGCTACCTTAATGATGATTAAGATTATTCGTGTAGACACCCCACGACTAAATTTGTTACACTTTCGTTGCATTCTCATGCATGACCGTGACAAATTGTGACGTACTACACAGGATTTTTTGCATTAAGCCCGTTTCCACAAATTACGCCAACCTATTGGGTAGTGTGTCATCAAGCTGTTACAGCGTGCAGATTATATGGTGCAACTAGCACCATATCTGCCAGAAAGGAAGGTTACACCTATGGCGAAGTCTGACTCGCTTCTCTACACGCCCTTCAACCGCAGGTTCAACCGCAGAAAGTTTTTAAAGTATAGTCTTGCAAGTGGCTCTGCCGCTGCAGCTATGTCTATGGGTATGCCCGCGTTTGCCCAAAGTGCCGATGGCGGCACAATGGTGGTCCTTGGTCACCAAGAAGTTGCTGGCTTAAGTCCTATGGACCACGGCCCTACCGTTCAAGCGGTAGTTATTTACAACATTATGGACCCGATGTTTCACATTAATCACCTCACCGAATTAGAGCCTGTTTTGGCAGAATCGTACACAGTATCCGAAGATGGACTTACTTACACTTTCAAATTGCGTGAGGGTGTCCTCTTCCACAACGGTGATGAGCTTACTGCTGAAGATGTCAAGTACACCTTCGAATTCTACAGTGACCCCTCGAGCACTATTGCCAGTGACTTTTTAAACATGGAGAGCATTGACATTATTGATCGCTACACCTTGCAGGTCAATATGTCCGACGTAAACGCAGCGTTTGTTACATTCGCTGGCGCAACACCTATTGTAAATGCAGCTTATCACCAGGAAGTAGGCGAAGAAGGCTTCAGAACCGCCCCAATTGGTACAGGTGCGTTCAGGCTTAAAGAGTGGCGCGCAGCCGAGTTTACTGAGCTAGAGGCTTTCCCAGATCACTTCCGCGGTGCGCCATCGCTGGCCAGCTACCGACTCGAGGTTGTCCCAGAACCGTCAGTGCGCTACATTGCACTGCTAACTGGCGAGGCCGACTCAGCAGTGTGGCCGCTCCTAGTTGAAGATAGCCAAAGCTTTGATAATGAGCCCGGCTACCGTGTGGTGCGCACACTAGCTAACTCCGTCAAGCACATTCTACTTAATAACGAAGTACCACAACTATCTGACAAGCGCGTCCGCAGAGCTATGCTCCACGCACTTGACCGCCAGCGCATCATCGATGACCTGTGGAACGGTGCTGCTGAGATTGCCCACTCCAACCTCACGCCTAAAAATGCATTTTACCACAAAACGGACTTACCTCAGTATGCGTTTGACCCAGCCGCTGCTCGCTCGCTTATGGAAGAAGCAGGTTGGGTAGAAGGTTCTGATGGCATTCGTGAAAAAGACGGCCTCAAGCTTTCATTCACCTGTACAACAATTACGGGCGATCAAGCGCGCCGCCCCATTGCTGAACTTTCGCAAATTTTCTTGCGCGATATTGGCGTAGATATGCAACTTGCCGAAGCGCCTATCTCCACCATTTTAGCAGGCTTGCGCGAGAGCACCATGGAATCAAGTTTATTCAACTGGACCTACGGGTCAACGCCTGAACCCGATCCATCTGCTCTCTTGCGCTCGGACGGCGGCAACAACTTTAACAGCTTCCGCAACGCTGAAATGGACGCGCTTATTGATGAAGGCATTGCTACCGTAAATCCTGCAGACCGACTGCCCATCTATCACCGCATTCAAGAGTTGTTTGTTGAAGAAGTGCCCTGCTTGTACTTGCAATTTGATGAGTGGATCAACGTTTATTCACCTGAAATGCAAGGGCTACCCGACGAAATTTCCAATGCTGACCCGGTGTACTACCGCGCTAACGAGTTTTCTAAAGGTTAGAACGTAGCTATATATGGCTCGAGCTTCCAGTAGAGGCGCTCGAGCCACGTTGCTATTTTTATTGAGGTACTAGCTTTTATGGTCAAAAATTATTTTGCGTTTCGTGTCCTAAAAGGCCTTTTGGTTATCTTTTTAATTAGTATTGTGACATTTGTCATCATGCGGCTCATGCCCGGCGACCCTGTTTATTTGCTATTGGGTGAAGGCAATATACAAATTACTCAAGAGCAAATTGATGCCATTCATGCTAAGTGGGGCTTAGACCGCCCCTATCATGAACAGTATCTTGTCTGGGCCAGAAACCTTTTTGTTGGCGATTTTGGTGAGTCAATTATTCGTATGGGTGTACCTATACGTCAGATGATTTTTGAAGCATTACCTGTTACTGCACTTCTGAATGTTTTTGCAATTGCTATCGCGCTCATTGTTTCTATTCCTTTTGGCATTTGGGCGGCACTTAAGCGCAACTCCATTATTGACTACGCTGCTTCAGTTGGCTCAGCCTTAGGTATTGCTACACCTAACTTTTGGATGGCCCTCATTCTTATTTTAGTTTTTTCAGTTCGACTTCGTTGGACACCCGTCTTTGGATTGCGTTCGTGGCAAGGCTACATTTTGCCCGTGGTGGTGCTAGCTACTGAACAGATGGCCGTAATTACGCGGGTCATGCGCGGAGCCGTGCTCGAGGTACTTCCTCAAGACTATGTTCGTACTGCACGTGGTAAAGGGTTAGCTGCCCAGCGTGTTAATTGGCGGCATGTGCTATCCAACGCGCTGCTACCTGTCATTACTGTAGTGGGCTTTCGAATTGCCTTTTTGCTCAGCGGTACAATTGTTGTAGAAACGGTGTTCGCCTTACCTGGCATTGGACGACTTTTCACTGATTCAGTGATTCGTTTGGACTATCAAGTTGTCCAGTCTTTGGTTGTTATTTTTGCATTTTTAGTTGTAGTTGTTAACCTACTTACCGACATGCTTTATGCTGTTATTGATCCACGTATTCGTATTGCTTAGTGCTTGGATGAGCGCATTTCTGAAAGCACCACTCGACTACCCAATTTGGTGCATTCACACCTACTTCAAAAGGAGACTTTGTAATGGCGACAAGCTTGTCACAAAAACTAGATACGGGTAGCAGAGGTGGAGGGCGAAAGACAAATCGCTCGAGGGCTGTCGCACGGTTTTTAGACAACCGCCTTGCCGTCACGGGGCTTATTATCATTGTGGCGCTAGTGCTGGTAGCAATCTTTGCAGATGTTCTTGCACCGCATCATCCAAATAACGATGTCTTCTCCGGGCGGCGTGGTGAAGCCCCTTCCATAGAACACCCTTTTGGCTTTGATCATGTCAGTAGAGATTTATTGAGCAGAGTGATTCACGGTACCCGTATTGCTCTACTTGTTGGGATAACGTCATCAGCTATTGCGGTGGTGATTGGTGTCACCATAGGTGCAATTGCAGGTTATTTTGGCGGCTGGGTTGACGAGGTGCTGTCACTGCTGATTGATACACTGATGGCATTCCCACTTATTGCCTTGCTGATTGTGCTCGCAGCCGTGCTAGGTCCAAGTTTAACGACCACCATCACCGTTATTGGGGTCACTGTGTGGGCCCGCTACGCACGAGTTGTCCGAGCTGAGGTGATGAGCTTGCGTGAGCGAGATTTTATTGTGGCAGCACGCGCACTTGGCGGACAAGACGGTCAGATTGTCTGGCGACACGTCATTCCTAATGTGATGGGGTCAGTCATTGTGCTGGCATCGCTACAAATTGGGAGCATTATCATCTTAGAGTCAGCACTATCGTTTTTAGGCTTAGGTGTACGCCCACCGACAGCTACTTGGGGCGGTATTTTAGCCGACGGGCGGGCGTTTATTATGCGCTACCCGCACATCAGCATTTTTCCCGGTGTCATGATTGTTATTACAGTGTTAGCGTTTAACTTCTTAGGTGACGGCCTGCGCGATGCTCTTGACCCGCATGAGCAACCATAGGTTAAAGCCTTACTTGTTACCATCAGCATGTTGATACCTACCCTTGAGCAATTCTTAATGTGCCTTCACTGAGTACACCACTTGACAGTTCAACGGTGGAGGTCTTACGTAAGCTTGTAGCATGATTAATATGTGCCACTACTTACAAAATAACTTCAACCTTTATCGACGTGATGGCACATGGTAGACCGCTATCTACGCTCCTCAAAAGATTTAATTTTAGATGCCGTCAGCAAACGGTTGCCTCGTATCTCGCCAACGGCGGTTACGTTCACTGCATTTGCGGTTGGGCTTGTTGCCTGTGTTGCTACATGGCAAAGTTATTATCTGTGGGGACTAGGCTTCTGGCTTGCTAACCGTATTTTGGATGGACTAGACGGTAGCCTTGCTCGTCACTATGCCAAACAAACTGACCTCGGTGGTTATCTAGACATCATGCTGGACTTTGTGATTTATGCGCTGCTACCACTGAGTTTAGTGTTATCTCAACCCTCACAAGTAGGATTTATTGCGCTGGCGTTATTACTGATTAGTTTTTACATTAACGCTGGCTCGTGGATGTATCTTTCCGCGATTCTTGAGAAGCGTCATCAGCTACATGCATCTTTAACACCATCTTTAACAAGTGTTGCCATGCCCCGAGGCCTAGTTGAAGGTGCTGAAACCATTGTTTTTTACTGTCTTTTTTTGCTCTTTCCCCAGCAACTCGTGTGGGTTTTTGCACTCATGGCTGTGCTTGTTGTGATGACTGCCGTCCAGCGGGTCATCTGGGCAGTACATACTCTTTAGCAATACGCAATGTCTTTAAGCGTCAAGAATACATCAATTATTCAACCTTGTGACGTAAACCAATCTGTAAACACCTTCATACCCGCAGCAAATGTTGTTTTAGGGTCGTAGCCTAGAAGTTCTTTAGCCTGCGTTATGTCAGCCCACGTCTGGGGTACATCACCGGGTTGGTTGGGGTGTTTTTCGATGATGGCAGGTGTGTCTAGGACATGCTCGAGCGTCTCAATCATCTCACGTAAACTCACGGTTTGATTGTTGCCTAAGTTGATAACCTCAAACATACTGCCGTCATAGTCCATTGCGGCGCGAATGCCTTGGATGGTATCTGCGACAAACGTGTAATCACGGCGGCTCGAGCCGTCCCCGTACATGCTAATGGGCTGACCTGCTGCCATGAGCCGGGCAAATTTGTGAATGGCTAAGTCAGGACGCTGCCCGGGCCCGTAGACTGTAAAAAAGCGCAACGCAAGAAAGCGAATGTCGTAAAGGTGGCTGTAGACGTGCCCTAACAGTTCACCGCTCACTTTGGTACTGGCGTAAGGGCTAATTGGTTTTAGAACAGCGCCATCCTCCCGCCATGGTACATCTGGATTGATGCCGTAGACGCTGCTCGAGGATGCAAATACAAACTGCTGAATACCCCGGTCTTTAGCAAACTCCAGTAAGGTCTGCGTGCCTTCTACGTTGGCTTTTTGGTAGCCAACCGGGTCAGCTAAACTAGGACGCACACCCGCTTTAGCCGCTAAGTGAACGATGACATCGTAACTAGGCTCGAGGCTCGCTAGCAACGCTGCGTCACTAATGTCTCCCCGAATGAGTTGGCAACGCTCACCAACAAGTTGAGCTATATTATTTTCCTTGATGGCAAGGTCATAAAACGGATCAAAGTTATCTAAAATATCAACCTGCCAGCTACCCTCAGCTAACAGGGAACGCACCAAGTGGCTGCCAATAAACCCGGCCCCGCCTGTAACGAGAACATGCTTCATCAGCTCAACCTGCCAACATCAACAAAGGCAACATCAACAAAGCTGACATCAACAAAAGTAATTGCAACGCTCAACGCCCAACCCCTACATAGGTGAGGCCATGGCGCTCAACATCACTGGCCTGTAACCAGTTGCGGGCGTCTACCACTAACTCACCACGCATCTTGGTAGCCATCTCAGCAAGCGGTAAAAAGTGGTACTCATCCCAGTCGGTAACAACCACAAGCGCGTCGCAGCCTTGGGCTAAGCAGGGGGCTGTGGGGCAATAGGTCACAGGTAAATCTGGATACAAACGCTGGGCATTGGGTACTGCTACAGGATCGTGAACACGCAAGACGGCACCGCGTTCATGAAGGTGTTCAATGAGCGTAAGGGCAGGTGCGTCGCGCAGGTCGTCGGTATTGCCTTTAAAGGCAAGCCCCAAAATGCCAATCGTTGTGCCCCGCAGCACTTTAAGGTGCTGTTGTAACTTATCCACAATGTGTAAACGTTGTTTGTAATTTACATTCACCGCAGCTTCGACAATAGGCATGGTGTAGTCATAGGTTTGGGCAGTGGTCATAATTGCTTTGGTGTCTTTACCAAAACAACTGCCACCCCAGCCGATGCCTGCGTGCAAAAACTTGTTGCCGATGCGGTTGTCCAGCCCAATGGCCCTAGCAACCTCAGTAATGTCTGCACCAATCCGCTCAGCTAGTCCAGCAAATTCGTTCATAAAGCTGATTTTGGTAGCTAAAAACGAGTTTGCAGCGTACTTAGTTAACTCAGCACTGGTTGGTGTGGTGGTGATAAGTGGCGGTAAGGTGTAACGCTCTGGGCGAGGGGTTTCGGTAGGTGGGTCAAAGGTTTGCTCTAATAGCGGCGCGTAAAGTTCGCGCAACATGCCAATGGCTGTAGGGTCGTCTGCTCCAATAACAACGCGATCAGGGTAGAGGCTGTCGTGAACGGCGCGTCCTTCCGCTAAAAACTCTGGGTTAGACGCCACCCACACACGCGCGTCTACCTTGCGCTCAGCAAGGGTGCGTTCAATGATGCCAGTAACATGCCGCGCACTGCCAATGGGCACGGTAGATTTATTGACCACAACCAAGGTGGCACCGGGCTGGATGCGCTCAGCAACTTCTTTGGCAGCAGCATCTACATAGCGCAAGTCGGCATCGCCATTGGCTTTGGTGGGTGTGCCAACTGCGATAATGACAACACCCTCAGTTAGTTCAGGTATGTCTTGACGGTAGCTAAGGCGTTGTTTACCTTTGTCGAGCAGTTCTTCTAGACCAGGTTCGTGAATGGTGGCTTCGCCTCGAGCTAGCTTGCGAATAATATCAGGGTTCTTATCAATACAAGTGACTTGATGCCCAATATAAGCAAGTGCCAGACCGGTTGTGAGCCCGACGTAGCCAGTACCAATAATTGTTGCGTTCATGTTTGTGTCTCCTTTGGTGGTATTACCGTAGCCGTCCACATCATGGCAAGCTAGTTATTTGGTGATGCGATATGTATTGACATATGCAACTTGGCTCAGGCAGCAGGTTAGTTTCATATATCGCTATGCTTTTTAATATCATCAGTATTATATTTATTTTTTGAACTCAGATATACACGTTGTTCAATGTGGACACGCACCTTCAGTAAGGGCACTTAATGCGCATCTACCTCGAGGAGGTTTTATGTAAAAAATATATTGAGGATGCCTCGGCTAAGTATTATGCAAGATAGTCGTATAGGATAGAAGATGATGGGCTAAATGAAGTGTAAGAAAGTGCTCGACATCCTCAAGCTCGAGCCTAAAGCTTAAGCGTCTTACGAACGTTCAAGCTGATGGTATCAACTGCTATTTCAGAATGACGAAAAGCCACACGCGCATTTTTGGCGTGTGACTTGATACTGGCATTAATGTGTTAGTTATCAACGTGTTGGCTATCAACCTGTTGGCTATCAACCTGTTAGGCGTCTTCGTTACCCTCACCATGAATCACGGGTAACTCTTGCTGCTCCCACGCAAGAATCCCACCAGCTACGTTTGTGGCGTTGTAGCCGTGCTGATTCAAAAAATCAGTAGCTTTGGCACTGCGCTTACCACTACGGCAGTGAATAACTAAGTCGCGGTCTTTGGGAAGTTCGCTGTAGCGCTCTTGAAGTTCGGACAGCGGAATAAGCACCGTATTGGGAATACGCACGGTGTCGTATTCGTCTTGTTCGCGCACATCAACTAATAGCGCACCGCTTTCAATGCGGCGCTGGGTTTCTTGAACGTCAACCTCGGGGGTAGTGTGTTCACTCATAAAGGTATCGTAGCGCCTTTAGGGTGACGCCTAGGTTAGGTAATACTAAAGTGATGTTTTGATGTCGCTTTGCGGCATCAAAATCGCTCGTGTACACGAAGTTCTGCGAAGCAAGAGCGTACCCTTAAACGATTTAGACTATGACACTCAAGAGTCAATTTAGCATAAGCTAGGCAGCTTCGCTCGAGGCAGCCCAAATGTTAATCCCACTCTCAGTCGCGTGCTGGTCAATGGCAGTAAGCTCATCTTCACTAAAGCTGAGGGTGTTAAGCGCAGCCACGTTCTCATCAATTTGTTCGGGACGGCTCGCCCCAATCAACACTGAGGTAACCTGTGATTTGCGCAAGCACCACGCGAGGGCCATCTGGGCAAGGCTCTGTCCGCGAGCTTGGGCGATGTCATTGAGGGCGCGCACTTTAGACAGGGTTTGCTCATCAATAAAGCCTTCTTGAAAGCTTTGTTTGCCCGTGCGTTTGCCGACAGCTAACCTCGAGTCATCTGGCACACCCCCCAAATACTTAGTTGTGAGTAAGCCCTGTGCCAGCGGCGAAAAGACAATACAGCCCACACCATGAGCTTCTAGGGTAGGCAGTAAGTCAGGCTCAATCCAGCGGTTAAACATCGAGTACGACGGCTGATGAATCAAACAAGGCACACCCAAGTCAGCTAAGATGCCTATCGCTTTTTTGGTCATCGCTGCCGAGTAAGACGAGATACCTACATAAATGGCTTTACCCTGTTGAACGGCACTAGCAAGTGCGCCCATGGTTTCTTCGAGCGGTGTGTTGGGGTCAAAACGGTGGGAGTAAAAAATATCCACATAGTCGAGTCCCATGCGTTTGAGGCTGGCGTCTAGGCTGCCGAGGAGGTACTTTCTCGAGCCCCACTCGCCATATGGCCCCGGCTGCATGCGGTAGCCCGCTTTGGTGGAGATAACCAGTTCATGGCGGTACTCCGCAAAATCTGTGGCCATTAAGCGCCCAAAGTTTTCCTCAGCACTGCCCGGTGGCGGCCCGTAGTTGTTGGCAAGGTCAATGTGAGTGATGCCCAAATCAAACGCACGATGCAACATGGCTCTGGCATTTTCAAATACAAAACTGCCGCCAAAGTTTTGCCACAAGCCCAGCGATACTGCTGGTAGTTTAAGCCCGCTTGTGCCCACACGGTTGTAAATCATGTTGTCGTAACGTGATTCTGCTGCGATGTAAGCCATTTTTCTCTCCAAGTGAATATCAGCCTAGCGTGATGCTGGCCCAAACGTAGAACAGCCTCGAGGAGTGTTTGCCTCGAGGCTGTCAGTACCCGCCCGTAATTAGGGTACTTCTATGTCTTGTTAATGATCCACAGTAGCGCGTCTTTAGCAGAGCGTTTCTACCTATGGACGATCTAACAAGGGAATCAAGTTACCCTTGACGGGCACCTCCACTGTATGTTTCGTTAATATTAATACAGATCACCTCCCTTTCTGTGGTAAGTAAAAGTTTACTAGCTCACGCCCAAAAAATCAAGAGGGTTAAGCTCACAATCTTGTAAACTGAGGTTGATGACGCTTTCAACATTCCTCACTAGCACATTTCTGATGATGCTAACGTTTGCGTATTCATTCACAACTGTCACAGATACTTCAGCAGTAAATGGCACAGCGCAAACACAGCAGGTTGACAACATCTCTGCACAAGATGACTGGCCGCCATTTGGCACAACACCCATACCATTTGAGATTACCAGTGACTTTGATGATCAGAATGTTGACTACATTCACGTGTCTCTTACAAAGACTGAGGTGACAAGTACAAGTGGCAATATAGGCGCTCCCTTGAGAGAAGACGGCATCATTTCTAGGAATGAAGTTCTTCTATTTGATACCCAAGATCGCATTATTGGTATAGAGGTATTACGTCCTTTATTTCGCACCAATCTTGTTTTCTCTCATGAGAACACGACGCGGGCAAGCATCATGTCAGCGCATCCACTACTCTATCCAAATCGACACAACATCCCTAATGATCCTAACGATGAACTTTGGATACAAATCTACAATGCCACTAGTGAACATCCTCGTTTTGATGAACTTACTGAGCTAATTAGCACTCTAGATTTCATACCTGTTGAGGAATCAGATCCTGGTCTAGATGATTATTATGACCTAATATTTGAAATTGCTCTTGATCTTGCAGCTGAGTATTTTGATGAAACCGGACAACCTCGACAGCGGTAAACAGCATCTTTTGAACGGCGTGCATGATATGGTAGCTAGCGATGAAAAACGTACGACCTGACCGCCCACGTATTGCCTATCAAGGTTTGCCCGGCGCATTTAGCGAACAAGCTAGCTTGCAGTTTGACCCCAATAGTGATCCCGTGGGGTTCAGCGACTTTACAACGGCCTTTGGTGCCGCCTTCACTGGCGACTGCGACTATGCGTGCTTACCCGTTGAAAATAGCTGGGCGGGGTCAATCAACCAGACGTATGACTTGCTCACCGATTCAGAACTGCACGTGGTAGGCGAGCAGGTTGTGCGGGTGCATCACAATTTGCTAGTCAAACCAGGCATGCAACTGGCGGACATCAAACGGGTCTACAGCCACCCGCAAGCGCTGGCCCAGTGCCGTAGTTTTATTGTTCGGCACGAACTAGAAGCTATTAGCGACTTTGACACAGCGGGCGCTGCCAAAGTTTTAGCTGAAAACGGCGATGCCAGTAGCGCCGTGATTGCTAGTAAACGTGCGGGCGAAATTTACGGTTTAGAAATGCTCGCTGAGCACATAGAAGATTTTGAGCACAACTTTACACGCTTTTTTATACTGGGTTATGGCGAAGCTGATCGCACTGAAAAATCGCAAAAATCCAGCTTGGTGATCGCTACTCGGCATCGTCCGGGGGATTTGGTGTCGTGCCTCGAGCTATTTCCGCAAAACGGGATTAACATGACCAAGCTCGAGTCGCGCCCCCGCCGCGATAAACCGTGGACCTACTTGTTTTATGTAGATATTGAAGGTCACATTGATGAAGCCAAGGTTCAATCGGCCCTTACGGGCTTAATGCGACGGGCGGCTTACGTGAAGTTTTTGGGCTCATATGAAGCTGCACCAGCAGTTGTTGACCCTATGTTGTCCATTGTGAATGACACGTTTAACAGCGTTTAATACCAAATCCGATTGATTCCTTTGGGAATCAATCCCTGCCAGAGCAGGCAAGATACGTTACGAAATCCGCGCTGGACGAGATGATGCTGTTAGGCATTATTCGGGATGTAAGCGGATTTCGTATAACTTACTCGTTTGATCTTCCAAAAATAAAACAAAACCGCGCGAGGCCATCATTGACAAAGCCTCGCGCGGTTTGGGTATATCTCAGTAAATTTTTACTGGCTAGGGTTAAGGATCATCACTTTCAGCATCTTCAGATTCGCCTTCTTCATCCGTTGCGTCAGATTCTTCTGGTGTATCTTCCATGTTTTCG
>JBCCOX010000011.1:0-20310 GCA_039025155.1 Deinococcota bacterium
ATTGCTGTGTTTTCACTGTCACGTAACTCGAGGCTGGTGAGGTCGTCGATGCTCGAGGTCTTAAACCAAGACTTTATCCGCACGGCTAGGGCCAAAGGTGTAGCTGAATCGGGGATTGTCAGTAGGCACGCGCTGCGCAACGCATTACTCCCTGTTGTGACGATGGTGGGGCTCGAGTTTGGCTTTCTTCTCAGCGGTGTGGTCGTTGTGGAGACAGTCTTTTCCTGGCCTGGCGTAGGTAGGCTTGTCTTCAATGCCATCAACCAACGCGATATTCCTTTGGTACAAGCCGCTGTGGTTCTCTTTTCGCTCCTATTTGTTGGCCTCAACTTACTGGTAGATATTCTTTACATGCGCTTAGACCCGCGCGTTAAGTTAAGTTGATAGCATTACCCTTGCTAAAATTCGAGTTCTAAAGATAACCAATTATGAAACTACACTTCACTAAAATGTCAGGAACATCCTCTGTAAAAATTTTCAATGAGAGTTTTTAAGTGACCCAAAATTCATTACGTACTCAAGCTGTTTCATCCACTAACCAAAATGCAACAGTCATGCCCACTGCAAAACGTGCATGGCGACGTGCTGTACGAAGTATGCTCCGCACCCGCTGGCCAATCATTGCTATTCTAGCGCTATCCGTCGTAATTGTGGCAGCTCTATTTGCGCCAGCCCTTGCACCCAAAGACCCCAACCGCCAAACGATTGTGAAGCGCTTGCAACCACCGCTCCAAGCTGAGCGCAGCGGTCAGGTGGAGCACGTTTTGGGTACGGACGGCCTCGGCAGAGATGTGTTCTCGAGACTCATTTACGGCGCGCGGGTATCTTTACTAGTTGGTTTCACCGCTGTCCTCATCGGCGGTAGTTTGGGCACGTCTCTGGGACTTCTAGCAGGCTACGTAGGCGGCCGCATTGATGATGTCATCATGCGTCTAGCTGACATTCAACTAGCTTTCCCGTTTATTCTGCTGGCCATCATGTTTTTGGTGGTGCTTGGGCCAGGTTTGCTCAACTTGGTAATTGTGCTAGGTATTGGTCAGTGGGTTACCTATGCCCGCATTGCCCGCGGACAAACCATTTCACAACGTGAAAAAGAATATGTGGAGGCTGCGAGGGCTCTTGGTGCGCGGCGTGTATCAATCATGTTTAAGAGTATTTTGCCCAATATCGTTGCGCCACTTATTGTGTTGGCGTCCTTCAACATTGCCAGCGTCATTTTGGCAGAGGCAGCGCTGTCTTTTTTAGGGCTTGGTGTACCACCAACCGTACCAACTTGGGGCGGTATGCTGGCTGAAAGTCGTGACCAACTACTCGCTGGGCGCTGGTGGCTTGCGGTGTATCCGGGCTTAGCTATTATGATGACGGTGTTGTCATTTAATATTTTGGGGGACTGGCTCCGGGACTTTTTGGATCCAAGGTTACGCGGAACAAGCTAATTCCAACCCCTAGCGTTTCGCAAGCGAATCCCACTCACATGCAAACTCGTTTCCCACAGTCCTTTGAGTGGCAGCAAACTCTCCACAACGCGCAGTTCAGTATCTTCTTGAGCAAGTAGCTTCGGTAATTCTGTTAACCGCTCACAATTTAGCGGTTGTACTGCTGTGTGAGACACCCACATGCCAGCATCATGCAAATTTTCAAAGGACTTTACGGGGAGGCTATAACGATAGAGAGTCGTCGCGTTGAGTCGTTCTAGCCATGCCTGCTCAACATACGCGAGTTTGCTGTACACACTCCCCTGCCACCACATCGACACATCTTCTGGTACTGTGTCTGACTTTGGCCAGATGAGAATACGTGGACAATCCCTTGGAAACAAATACATCGCTTGATGCTCACGGTCAATTGCCCAAACCAAAGGCCCATTCAGCCAATCTTGACCGGGTATGCGTTGGACGGGTGTGCGCACTGGGCGAGGGCAAAAAATGGTGATATTGGGGTCGTGGCTGAAGTGAAAAAGGTTTGTCATAAAACCTTAAAGACTCATTTATCCACAATTGGTAATCCACGAATTCGTACCTTTGTGTCTGTGATACTCAAGATAGCACCTGAGGTTAGTACGTCCTCATAGCTGTTTATAAGTGCAAGCATAGTCTTATTAACCCGTTCAGGACGCATGTTCTGCAAACGAAAAATGATAACACTTGGTAGGTCAGCACCACTTGCTGCTAATAGCTCACCAAAGTCTAAGTCATGGGTCAGCAAGATGCGCTGTTCATCACGAGCTTTACTGAGTACCTCTGGATCTGCTAATCGTTCTAGGTTGCTATCACGCAAGTGGGTTGCGTCGTAACCTTGACTGTTGAGAAACACCACTGTTTTAGGTGAGATACCCATATCAGCTAAGAATCTCATGCCAAATGAAGGGGTTCGTGTACGCTTTCTTCAGCTAGCCAAGCAGCATATTTAAGTACTTGACGAAGATCTTCTTGAGTTAGGTAAGGATAAGCGTCAATGATTTCATCTATAGACATACCATTTGCCACCAGATTGAGTAAGAGAGCTACCGTTACTCGTGTATCACGTACACAAGCACGTCCACCCATAACGGTAGGATCAAAGGTAATGCGCTCAAACAAGACCATAAGATGAGTATAACGGGTTTAGACTTCTTAAACCCAGAAGGCAACTAGCTGCATCGCTACGTTAATATCTGCTAGCAAGCAACCTAAGTTTAAGTTGATGCTGGAATCTCTTGCAAGATTATGGTAATCTTATGCATTATGTTGTTAACAGTTGACACTGGCTCGAGTGTCGTAGCTGGCTAACGTCTTGCAATACGTCATTTCTTTTCTAAAACCTCTACAACATCTAAGCCTTTTATGTGTCAGCCTTGTCTTGTCGGTATTCCCTTAACAAGACAAAACAACATTCTTAGGAGGAGGTTATGATGCAGCATTTTTACGACAAGTCTGGAAACTCGAGGTCTAAAGCAGTAGCTTGGACAGCTCGTCAAAAACTGGCTGTCTCAACTATTTTAATTTGGCTTGCCTTAAGCCTTGTCATGAGCAGCTTGGCGCAAGGCGAAATTATTTACGCCATGAACCGCGAGCCAGATATGTTTGACTTGCACGTTGGGTCATCTCGCTATGACCTCGTCGTGGCAGCTAACGTGTTTGACACGTATCTGTACCTAACCGAAGACGGTGAGTTTTTGCCGTGGCTTGCTGAAGAAGTCACCGCCAGTGACGACGCAACCATGTACACCATCACACTGCGGGAAGGCGTCACCTTTCATGACGGTACGCCGCTGAACGCAGAAGCCGTCCAGTTTAACTTTGACCGCATCGTGAATCCGGACACTGCTAGTCGTGCTGCTGTCGGTGATATGGGCTCGTACAATCGTACCGAAATTGTTGATGACCTCACCGTAAATGTGTTTTTTGATGAGCCTCACCCAGCGTTTTGGTTTGCGCTGTCCGACTGGCGCGCTGGCGGACCACACTCGCCAGCAGCCCTGCAAGCAGATGCAGAGGGATTTAAACAAATGCCCGTTGGTACAGGTCCGTTTGTATTTGTGGACTGGCAACAAGGTGATAGCCTCATCTTAGAAGCCAACCCAGACTATGCTTGGCCCAATCCGTTAGCTGAGCGCAGTGGGCCGCCGAGTTTGGAGCGGGTAGTGTTTCGCTTTTTACGTGAAGATCAATCGCGGGTAATTGCCCTCACCACGGGTGAAGTGAACGCCATCATGCGCGTGCCACCGCAAAATGTAGCTGAACTCGACAGCAACCCAGACATTTACACAGCAAGCCGAGTATTACCCGGTACAGGGGTTATTTTGGTGGTGAACGGTAGCAAACCACCTACCGATGACCCGGCCGTTCGCCAAGCGTTATTACTTGCCAGTAGCCCTCAGCAAATTAGCCGTATTGGCTACTTTAATGCTTGGTCAGCTCATGCGGGCTCAGTGTTGTCAGCACCAAATCCGGGGTTTGTAGATTTATCTGAAAATAATGGTTTTGACCCTGAAGCTGCTGCGCAAATTTTAGAAGACGCAGGTTGGGTCATGGGGTCTGATGGCATTCGTGAAAAAGACGGCGTCACAGCTAGCCTCGAGTACATAGGCTTCCCCAGTGCAGAAACTACCCGTGTCATCGAGCTTATGCAGGCGACTTTACGCCCCATTGGTATTGATGTGACCATTAAAGAGCTGGACGCTGGTGCCATTCAAAAAGCCCGTCAAGATGGCGAGCACAACATTGCCCACCTCACTTGGATTTTTAAAGATGCTGGGTTCTTGCGCACGCTGTTTCACTCGGAAAACATCGGCACCGGTTGGAACTTTACCCACCGCCCTATGCCGGAGATTGATGCGCTCTTAGAGCAAGCTGAAATTGAGGCTGATTTAGCCAGCCGCCAAGCCATTTTTACTGAGGTTCAAGAGACGATGCTCGAGGAAGCCATGGTCATTCCCACGGTCTACCAACAAGCTATCAATGCTTTTCGCAACGAAGTTCAAGGTGTCAAACTCTATGATGTCTACGGCGAAGCACCTTATTTTTATGAGGCCTTTGTCGCAGAGTAGTAGGCTCATCAACCCGAGTTCAAGCCTAAGTTAATACAGCACGCTAGGTTTAGGTCGCTACCATCACCTTCGTGACATTGCAGTTTGTGATGTTAATTGGAGCTTCGGTTGGTGTAGACCAGATGATACCTGCTGCTTCTGGAGACTCGTCTTGGCAACGTTCATTGCGCGGCGCTGTTTAAGCCTCATTCCAGTCCTCATCGGCGTGTCGTTTTTAGTCTTTGCGGCCATGTACATTATTCCCGGCGATGCCGTGGACTCCATGCTCGCTGAAACAGGTGCCAGCGCTGAAGATTTAGCACGGTTGCGGGCCCAGTTGGGGTTAGACGACCCCTTCTGGGTTCAATATGGGCGCTTTTTAAGCACTATGGCGCGGGGTGACTTGGGTACGTCATTAGTCAATGGACGTTCGGTAGCAGAGCAAGTGCGCACCCAACTGCCCGCAACGATTGAGTTAACCCTCGCAGCTCTTGCTGTAGCAGTTGTATTGGGTTTGCCATTAGGGATTCTGGCAGCCGTTAAACGCGGTACTTGGCTTGACGGCCTCAGCATGGTGATTGCGCTAGTGGGCGTATCTATGCCTAATTTTTGGTTGGGACTCCTGTTTATTATGCTATTTTCACTGCGCTTGGGCTGGTTTCCAGTGGCAGGTACAGGCGGACTAGATCACTTGGTGTTACCGGCGCTTACCCTGGGTTTAAGTGGTACGGCGGTCATTGCGCGGGTGTCGCGCTCGAGCCTCCTCGAAGTTTTATCCCGCGATTACATGCGCACTGCCAAAGCCAAAGGCCTCCCGCCCCAGCGCGTGATTAACAAACACGCCCTACGCAACGCGCTCAGCACCGTACTCACGCTTGTTGGCTTGCAGTTTGGTGCACTTTTGGGTGGGTCGGTGGTTGTCGAAACCGTCTTTGGGCGTCAAGGTATAGGCTTTTTAACGGCGAATGCCATTCAACGTGGCGACTTTCCACTCGTGCAAGCTACTGTACTCCTAGCTGCGCTCAG
This sequence comes from Deinococcota bacterium, assembly GCA_039025155.1. Taxonomy (GTDB): domain Bacteria; phylum Deinococcota; class Deinococci; order Deinococcales; family Trueperaceae; genus JBCCBI01. Next base: position 5,534 of record JBCCOX010000011.1, read on the forward strand.
TTTTGTCATTGTCAATTTACTCATCGACATAAGTTATTCACTCCTCGACCCACGCATTCGTTATGGCTAGTACCTCTCCCCCACTGCGTAGGCAAACGCTTAGCCTTAACCAGCAAAGTGCTAATCCTTGGCGCACAGCACTGCGGCGGTTTGTGCGTCATCCTACCGGTATGTTGGGTGCATTGCTTTTACTGGCACTTGCCGGCGCAGCCGTATTTGCACCTTGGGTTGCGCCTTACGACCCGCTTGCTGTTGACCCTATCGCGGCGTTGTTGCCACCTTCACCTGAGCATCTTTTTGGTACGGACACCCTCGGGCGCGACATGCTGAGCCGGGTAATTTTTGGCGCACGTATCTCCTTACGGTTAGGACTCGTTTCTGTCACCATTGCCCTAAGTTGTGGAGTACTTATTGGCATTGTGGCAGGCTACAGCGGCGGCTGGCTAAGCGCTGTACTCATGCGGCTAGTTGACATTTTGCTCGCCTTTCCAGCGTTGGTGCTTGCCCTTGTTACCATCTTTGCATTGGGGCCAGGACTTACCAATGCCATGATTGCCGTGGGCATCTCTGCTATTCCAGCTTATGCACGAGTCACCCGCGCAGGCGTACTGGCCGCCAAAGAAGACCTCTACGTCCAAGCTGCGGAGGCTTTGGGCGCACCCCTCTGGAAGCTTTTGGGTAGTCACATTTTGCCGAATATTATTGCCCCGAATATTGTCGTGGCGGCACTCGGTACAGGCACAGCCATTTTGGCAGGGTCAGCCCTCAGCTTCTTAGGTTTGGGTGCGCAAGCGCCTGCGCCAGAGTGGGGGCTTATGCTCAGCCAAGGGCGCGGGTTTATGCAACTTGCGTGGTGGCTTACGTTTTTTCCGGGTTTAGGCATCATGATTACGGTCATGGCACTCAATTTGTTTGGTGACGGCCTGCGAGATGTGCTTGATCCTCGAGACGGCTAAACACATCCTAGACACCAACGCAATATCAGTGCAACATCAACACATCTATTGAAGATACATCGTTATTGACAGCCATCCTATTTGGTTATTTGAGGCTCATATCACGCATATGTACTGTTTCCATCCACCAAGAAGCACTTTGCAAAGGAATCACTCAATCTCATAACAATTTTAAAGAAAAATTTCACAATTTAACTTGGCGTGATTTCTTTATCTCATTTTTAAGGAGGGTACTCATCAAAACTCAACTCATCGGCGGCTGGATTGTTGCGTTTGAACCTGACGACACGCAACCTTATGGCGGCCAGCACGTACTCTTACGCGACGGTTGCATCGTTTATGAAGATGACAGCATCGTCTTTGTAGGCTTTCCTGACGACCCAAATTGCCCTAAAGCAGATACTGTTATTCGTACCGATGGCAAACTAGTCTCACCAGGACTTATCAACTTGCACTGCATTGCCAACATTGATTTGCAACCCCTACGCATTGATGTGGGTAGTGTCGGGTTTCCAAGGCCAAAAGCGTGGCTCGAGCAGGCTGCACCCATCTGGTCAGACGACGAGTTTCGCGTATCTGCCAACTTATCCGTAGCCTCACTCTTAAGATCAGGCAACACAACCTTTTGTAACGTTACCACCTCAGCAACCAAAAGCTACGAAGACCCCAAGATTGAACCTTATGTTCTGGCAGAAGCATCCGAAACCCTTGGCGCACGGGCGTATTTAGCGCACAATTTTCAAGATCACACACGTTATAACACTATTGAGAATAATAAAGAAGAAACGCATTATGTGTTTGACAAGCAAGCGGGTGAGCAAGGGTTAAATAATGCGCTCGAGTTTGTCAGTTACCTCAAACAACGTTTTGACATCAACAACAGCCTCGTCCAAGGCTTTTTATTTCCCTACACAACTCTATCTTGCTCCGACGACCTCCTCCAAGCTGCCAGCCAAGCTGCCCGACAAGAAGGTTTAGTCGTCAGGTCACACTTTGCTCAAAACACCCGTGAGCTAGCTGAGACACTTGCAGAGCGTCAACAAAGCCCTACGGAGCGCTTGGCGAGTTTGGGTGTCCTTGGACCTGAACTCACCCTCACCCACGCGATCTTTATGCGCGGTCATAAAACTGTGCCCGACAGTGGCGACTTACACGATGATCTCAAATTACTAGTTGATAGTGACACCCACGTGGCGCACTGTCCCGTTGTGTTCTCGAGACGGGGGGGAGTGCTTAACTCGTTCCAAACTTATTTAGACGCAGGGATAAATTTGGCGTTGGGAACGGATACCAGCCCACCAGATTTGTTGGGCGAAATGCGGATGGCCGCCACCCTCACCAAAGTCGTTGACGGCAATTCACTTGCAGGCACAGCAGCCAGCATCTACAACAGCGCAACTTTGGGCGGTGCTAAAGCACTTGGACGCGACGATCTCGGTAAGTTGGCAGCAGGTGCTAAAGCTGACATCAGCGTGTTTGATTTGCACGCGCTCCACTTGGGCGTCATTGACGATCCCATTAAAGCCCTGGTTCACTACGCCAGCAGCGGGGATACGGATAGGGTCATTGTGGATGGGCGCACCGTGGTGGAGGATAAATACGTGCTGGGCATTTCTGAAGATGAGCTGCTAAGTCAGGCGCAAGCAGCATGGGATGTGTATAAACAAGGGCTTGCTGCCAGAGATCCTTTAGGGCGAGATGCTGACACAATGTACCCGCCCTCATTTCCGGTACGAGGAGGTTAAACGATGCTCATAATTACTGGCGGGACACGCTTTAATAGTCGAGACGCCTGCTTTGAAGCAAACAGTAATATTGTCTTAGATGGTGAGAAAATTGTTGCAGTGGATGCTAACCCTGCTGAGTATCCGCAGGCAGAGAGGCTCGAGGCAGTGGGCAAAACCATTCTTCCGGGTCTGATGAACCTCCACGGACACTTAGCCTGGGACGGCTTTTCTGACCTTGAATCTCAAACTCGCTTTGACGGGCCGATGCGCTACCTCAAAGCAGCCAGGGGCCTAAGGGATGCCGTCGAAGCAGGTGTCACCACCTTCCGCGATATGGCTTGTATTCATGATGCCGCTTTGTATGCCAAACAAGCTGTTTTAGACGGCCTTTTACCCGGACCCACCGTCTACACATGTGGACGGGCCGTGTGCCGCACAGGCGGGCATATTTGGTGGGGCAACCGCGAAGCAGATGGCGTCAGCGAGATTCGTCAAGCTGTCCGCGAGCAAGTTAAAGATGGTGCTGATTGGATTAAACTGATGGCCCACAGCTACAGCCGCGAGGAGATCAAAGCGGCCATCGACCAAGCCCACGACGAAGGCATGCGCATCACCACAGACGCTGGCAAATGGGCCAATATTGCCGTTCAAGAAGGCATTGACTGCATTGAACACGGTGGCATGTACGACGATGACACTGTTGAGAAAATTGTGGAGCGCGGTGTGTGGATTGTGCCAACACTATCGCCAGTTGTTTTACAAGCGCGGCAGGGACACTTATGGGGTATGAAAGACAGCGTCATTGAACGACGTAAACGCCAACTAGTAGGCAGCGGCCGTCACGAAGGGCTAATTAAACTACGCGAAGCAGGTGCTAAGTTTGCGTTTGGAACTGACTCCGGTAGCCCTGTTGTGCCCAATGGCGCCATGCTTCCCGAAATGCAAGCACTCTTAGAGTTTGGTATTTTTGCGAGCCCCGAAGAAGTGCTACAAACAGCCACCTTACATTCAGCAGCGTGTTTACAGATTGATGATGTGACTGGGAGTTTAGAAACAGGCAAACACGCAGATGTACTTATTGTTGACGGTGATGTCGCTCAAGACTTAACGAACATCACCCATGTTGAAGACGTTTTTATAAAAGGGAGGCACATCGTTCAGCGTGAGCAAGCACGCTTACCTGATCCAAGGGATTATCAGACCTTTGCTAATGTAGGCGCGTGACGCTCGAGAAAGTATGAACATCCATCAATCTCGTCTAATCTGCGCTACTAGTCGAATGTGTAACTTTCCATCCAAGCAAGTCGCGCTTTAAAATCATCTGGATAAAGCGTCACGCGCTCGGGTGTGACCTCAAAGTCAAAGCCGTCTTCAGCCATAGCATCCACAATCGGCCCGGCGTCAAACCGCAAACCACAAAATTGCTTAGGGGGTTGGCTGAGTAACCACACGAACGCGCCGCCTAATAGTAACGGATCAACCCATGCTGAGGTTGTTTCTGCTGGCAGCGCCTCGAGTTCGTCCCAAGTAAGCCTAGTAGGTTTAATAAGTTTACCCGGACCCATACTGTTAATTGCTACATTCACATTGTCGTGGGCCCACTCGAGCGCTAGCGACTTAATAAGACCTTCTTGGGCATGCTTAATTGCACAGTACACGCTTTCATCGTGGTAACCACGAAGGCTCGAGCCACTGGCAATCGTCACAATATGCCCGCCGTCGGTCATGTGCGGTAAAGCAAGCTGAGTTGCGTGAACAAGCCCGCCCAGGCCAACCTCGAGCTGCTTCCAAAACGAGGTTTGTGTTGTATCCACAAAGCGCGCTAGCGGCATGTTGATGGCACAGTGAACCACCGCATCTAGCCGTCCCCAGCGTTCCATAATGGCGCTTACGGCCTCAGCCATGCTAGTTCTATCTGCAGTGTCTAAGACGCGCCCCATAGGTTCGCCGGGGGCTTTGTCCAGTTGACTAATCTGCTCCACTGTGCGGGTGATGTTGGCTAGAACAACATCTGTTACCGCCACGTGTGCGCCGGCTAACGCAAGGGCCCTCGCCACCCCCCAACCAAGCCCGCGCCCAGCCCCAGTGACAAGTACAACCTTGCCTGTAAGCTGTCCCTGAATATACTGCTGCAAGCTTTCAGGTGTAGGCTGTGACTGTGTTTGGTGTGCGTTTGGTGGCATTAGTACCCCTTCACAGTATGTTGAAGCTATTACCGCCGATTTGCCTAACTTTATCTGCACCTTGTGCAGAGATTTAATGGCCTAATGCCATACCTGAAGATATTCTCATTAAGATGCATTTTAGCCAAGAACATGGAATCTTTAAAGTTGCTAGTAAGCTATTATTAAATAGTATATCACAAAGCTTTGAAACATGTCGTGACCCGCTCGAGCCCTTCCTCAAACTGCGGTGAGGGCTGCATCAGGGATGCCCGCAAGCAGTGCTGTCCGGCTGGGTTAATGACAACCTTAACGTCTTCACGCAAACGTTGGCTGACTGTTTTGGCATCATGGCCTGTTGGTGACACATCAATACACACATAGTAGGCACCTTGGGGTTCGCCGTAAGGTATACCTAGGTCGTCTAGGGTATGCATCCACAACTTACGGCGGCGATCGTACTCAGCTAAATGAGGTTCAAACCAATCTCTGTTCATAGACAGCGCCGCCACTGCACCGTATTGCGCAACTGACGACGCACAGATCATCATGGCGTGGTGGAAAGGCAAAATTGCTTGTAACAAATCGGGTTGTGCCACCACATAACCCACCCGCAACCCCGTGAGCGCGTAACCTTTGGATAAACTGTACAAGCTAATGGTACGCTCACGCATTCCTGGCAAAGTTGCTAAACTTATGTGCTTGTGACCATCAAAGACATAATGTTCATAAATCTCGTCTGCTACTACAATAAGGTCGTGTTTGATGGCTAAGTCTGCCACTGCTTTCAGGGTTGATAGTGGCGTCACTGTTCCCGTGGGATTACTTGGTGTGACTAAAATAATGGCTTTGGTACGCGGCGTAATGGCAGCTTCTAGGGCGTTTACATCAATTAAAAAATTGTCTTCGCGCTTGGTCATGACTGGAATGACTGAGGCCCCAAGCATGTCGGCACAATCGCTGTATACGCTGTAATGAGGTGAGGGCATCAGCACGTTATCACCAGCATCAAGTAAGGCCATAAGCACAGCAACCACAGCCTCTTGCGCGCCAGCGGTCATGAGAACTTCACGTTCGGGGTCAACAGTGAGGTTATTTTCACGTGCAAGCTTAGTGGCAGCAGCCTCCCGCAAAGCTGGAATGCCTGCCCACGGTGTGTAACGAATATGGCGCGCGTCAATGGCCTCGTGCATGGCATCAAAAATGGCTTTGGGTGGTTCAAAGTCGGGCGTGCCGCTACCCATGCTAATAAGCCCCGGCACCGCCACTGAACTTTGCCAACCGAGTTTCACGTGTTGCGTGCGCTGCGCTAATAATCGTGTCACTTGAGTTACTGATAAGGTCATCGTTTTCCTCCAAGATTATCCGAGTTTAGGGTTATCTAATACACGTCAATACGAGACATCATTAAGGTAGTGAAGATTCATCCGAGGTAGGACTTTATTAAGCTATCAACTTCGCTTCCAGAACATCGCCATAATCATCAACGATGTTAATGATGTTACTGACTACTTACGACACTGTTATCCAACGGCGTTCGTCAGATGATTGTTTGATAGCATCCATGACAACTTGGCACTTGTAACCATCTTCAAAGGTGGCACCCTGTGCTAACGGACGCCCTTCGCGGATAGCACTTGTAAGTTCGCGCATGAGGCTCACTACGGAGACGTTCCAAATACCCGGATTAACCCCCTCGAGCTGTGCGTTGGGATCGTCTACACTCATATCTACAAAATCCTCGCCGGCTTTAGCCACCCACAAGCGTTCGTCGCTATTAGCCAGTTTGATGGTACCTTCACTACCCACAATGAGCGTGGTGTTGTCTTGACCGTGGCGGGCAGCACCGCTAAGAAATACCGACACTAACGGGCAACCTGTAAGCTCGAGCGTAAAACTCACTTCATCGTCAGCAGTCGCCGTCCACGCTTCACCGGTAGTGGGATCAACCCGCCCGGGTACTAAGGTGGCAACCTGTCCATTTACTGCCGTCACTTCTCCAAACCACCAACGAAGCAGATCAATTTGATGTGAGCCATTAGCACCCAAACGCCCACCGCCACGTTCTGCTAGTGACCACCAATCACCTGCCGGACGTGAGGCCGGGTCGCCCCAACTCGCTGAGATGTTCACAATGTTGACATGCCGCACCTCGCCGATAGCACCCTCATCTAAGAGCTGTTTGAGCTTGACTCGAGTAGGGTTGAAGCGCAGTTCGTGGTCAATCATATGAACGCGCTCTAAAGACTCAGCGCGGTCTAACATTTGCTTGGCTTCAGTAGCGTTCATAGCCATAGGTTTTTCACTGAGTACGTGCGCGCCAGCCTCGAGCGCCGCTAGCACCATGGGTGCGTGTGTGTCGGTAGGCGTGGCCATGCACACTAAGTCAAACTCATGTGCTGCTAGCATCGCTTGCCAGTCGTCATAAACATGACCTACATTGAACGAACGTGCTGCGTCTTGTGCACTACTTAAGCGGGCGCTTGCGAGCGCAACCACCTCTACCTCTGGAATGTGTGCAAGCGCTGGAAGCATAGCCTTTTTAGCAAAACTTGCTCCGATGACACCAACCTTCATATGCCTCCTTCATCAAGCTTGTTAGGGCTCGAGTCCTACCAGATGTTCTTACTACTTATACTAAATTGACTCTTGAGTGTCATAGTCTGAATCGCCATCAGGTACGCTCTAGCTACGCCGTACTGCGTGAACACGAGCGATTTTGATACCGCAAAGCGACATCAAAACATCACTTTAGTATTGCAAGATGTTTTTATGATGTTGTCTCAGGCAACTCAAATGCATCTAACATATCCACTATACCTCATACTGTCAACTGTCAACAGCTACTTATGCGGCTAGTTGAGTCAGCAAAATGCCCTGCTCGAGTTCTGAACAGGGCACTAGTCTTAGCTTAACTTTTATGAGATATTACGCCTTAACGAATCTCAGCAATGATGTCGTAGGTGCTGCTGTCCTCGAGCCTATTAACTACATCTATGTAATACAATCCCGGCTCAGGATTATTGATTGTGACGGTGGGTTCTTTGGCAATCCCAAACTTGCGTTCGTCCCAGTCACCGCCTTCGTTTTTATCATCGTAACTGAGAATTTCACTACCATATTTAACCGCCATATCGATATTGCGTTGACCGCGCACTTCAATATGCAACCTGCTACTGCCTTCAGGCACATTGACAATGTAGCTATGCCAGCCTGCAAAGCCATCGCGCTCTTCAACACCTAAAAAGCCATTGACCCGCAAGCCCGGCGTTAAAAAGCCCATGGTCCGGTTGATGCTTTCAGCAGGTGCAGCGCTACTGCTATTGTCGCCCGAAACTGTCGTTAGCATGAGTCCATAGTCTAGAGGCTCGTTGTAGGCATTCACAATCTCGATATTGTAAAGCGTGTTGGGCATCGGCTGATTCACGCTGTAACTTGGATTTTGTTCTTCACTCAGGTCACTATAGTCAGCGTCGTCGTAACTTACAACCGGGCCACCTGCTTGTACAGCCAAGTCGAGGTCATTGCCTTTACCGTCTACAAACACACTGAACCCACTCACACCTTCTGGGACGGTAAACGAGTACGTGTGATAGCCAAAGCCATCTACCGAGACAATGGTGCTTTCAATCGTTTGTCCGCCGACAATAGCCCCTTTAAACCCGCTTTGCGCGACAGCAGATGCGCTTAAACTGACTAGCACAAGCCCAACTAAACATTTAACCCACCATTTAAACCACGATGACGTATTCATAGTGTCTCCAAACTGGCGCATGATCACAAGCTGCGCATTAAGTTATACACTCTTGTTATACACCTTTTGTCTGAGTGAGAGCTTAACGACGCTCAACTATAATTACGAAGCTCCAAACAAACATCTATAATCAAAACGATTCTAAAAACAAGGCTTTGCTATCAAAACCTGTAAAATACCTTTATGAAGATTGTTGTTTTGTTAATAACGGCTTTATTGAGCCTAGGTTTGGCGAAAACTTCAATCAAGCCCACTAATTGTCCACCAGAAACACCAGTAAACATTCCTGATATTTGGTTTGAGCGAGCACTGAAAGAGTTTTTAGATATTGACCCTATCACACCAAAACCGCTTATTTGTAGTGATTTGCAAAGTTTAACGAGATTAGAGATACCTCATGATATTTACTTCAGAATCAGTTCTCTCGAGGGGATTGAATACGCTGTCAACCTCGAAGAGCTGATTTTACCTAAACTAGCAGCAAGATATCCTGTTGGACATTTTGTTGTCTCACTCGAACCTCTTGCCAATCTCCACAAGCTTAGGCATCTAGAAATATATCTCGGCCGTTTTGATGATCTAAGCCCACTTGCTAACTTACAAAATCTTGAATACCTCGAGCTAGAAGGGCAAAGGGTTCAAGATATAAGTCCGCTTGCTGATCTTCATAAATTAGAACATGTTGCAATTACCAACCAACAAATCACACATATACCAGCATTACCAAAGTTGAAGAATTTACATCATTTAGACCTTCAAGATAATCACATACGTGATATCAGTGGTGTCAATACTCTCACTGGACTAACTTACTTAAACCTATGGAACAACTACGTTAATGATATAAGCCCTCTTAGCGGTATGCAAACCTTAGAGAGAGTCAATTTATCGAGGAATAGTATTACAAACCCTCAACTGACTGATATTCCTGCACTCGAGTATCTAAGCTTAGGATATTCTGGCATTACAGATTTATCATTTATTGAAGGTTTAACCGAGGGGCAACTTGTAAGTATAGGACTTACCCACAACTTAATATATGATTTATCCCCTCTAAGCCAGAGCAATCCAACCTTTCACATTGGCCTAGGGAAAAATTGTCTTGACCTGCGCTCAAATTCTAATGATGCACAACTTGCAGAGCGCTTATTTGCACAAGGCTGGCGACTCCACTTTGGTGACAACATAATTGATGACAGATGTCACCATTTGCAAGAAAATCCTTTAAGTGATGGGGATTTTGTAGACCCGAAAGACCCCGTTTTGCTAAAAGCACTTATGTTAGCGACAGGTTTTTATAGGTTTACCACTGCTGATATAGCGAAAGTGACAGTTTTAGACTTACTACGCCCCTGCAATACTCTAAAAGTCGGGAACGTGGGGTCAGCATCGATTTTTGATACAAGATGTGCCTCAGATTTAAGCGCGTTACAACACGCAGCGAATTTACAGCATTTGATGCTAGCTACACAAGATTTAAATAACCTCTCTTTGCTATCAGAGTTACCACGGTTGCAAAGCTTACTACTTTATAGATTCCCCTACAATTACACCATCTATCCTGCTTATGACGAGGCTATCTGTTTCGATTTCAGTGTTTCTGGTCCTCCTAAGCACGACCTCACCTCACTACTTCGTACGTTCAGAGCTTGGAATTATCAACTCGAGGACGCCGTTGCCTTACAAACTTACGATTTGTTTAGTAAACTTCACGCAGACGGCGTCAAAATCATCTTGGGAGATGCTATTGCTGACTCTGTATGCATTCCAGAGAACACTACCAGTCCTTAGTTTGGTTTTTCTAATAGCATCACTATCACGTAGTACTACACAGCAGTAATACTACTGCCAAGGGCGCACCACCTGCCCCGGCGTTGCCCCAGTGTGTTCACCACCCGCTAAGACCCGCTGCCCGTTCACCCACACATCGCTCACGCCAGTAGAAAGTTGATGCGGGTCTTCAAAAGTTGCGTTATCAGTAACGGTGTCTGGGTCAAAGATAATGACATCTGCTGCCATACCTTCACGCAAAAGCCCGCGCTTGCGTAAGCCCAAACGGTCAGCTACCGATGAGGTCATTTTACGAACGGCATCTTCTAGCGTGAGGGCATTTTCCTCACGAACATAGCGCCCTAACACGCGGGTGTAGGTACCATAACTACGCGGATGCACGGGGCCAATATCTTTTGCCCAAGCTGGGTCGTAGCCGCCGGCATCAGTCGAGACTTTAATCCACGGAAGTTGCAGTTGCATACGCACATTGTCTTCGGACATCATGTGATAGACGGTGCTGACGCGCTGCTGCTCGGATAAAAGTAGGTCGATGGTGGCATCTACCCAAGTTTGTCCGCGCATCTCAGCAATTTCGGAGAGGCGTTTGCCTACGTACTGCTGGTTTTCAGGCTTTTGGAAGCCAATGGGCATGACGCCTTCAGGACCGTTGTAGTTCGCCATAGCCTCCCACGTGCCATCTGGATTGGCAACATCTTGCTTGAGACGGGCAACCATCTCAGGATCGCGCAAGTTGTCAAATAGACTGCCATTTTCGGCTAGCCAGGTTGGAAATACGGAGGTTAGCCCTGTACCGGCCGCCGGATAGGGATACATGTCTGCAGTGACATCTAGCCCGCTTGCCCTGGCAGCATCAATAGCCTCAATTACTTGGGGCATTTTTGGCCAGTTGGCGCGGCCACTTGCTTTGAGATGATAGATTTCAACAGGCAAATTGGCGTCACGACCGATTTTGAAGGTTTCCTCGAGCGCCTCAAAAATACCGTCTGCTTCGGAGCGCATGTGCGTGATGTAAACCCCGTTGTACTGGCCAACTACTTTACAAATTTCAATAACTTCATCGGTTGTCGTGTAACTATCTGGTGGATAAATGAGCGCGTAGGAGATACCACAGGCACCATCTTCCATAGCCTCGGCAGTGAGTTTGCGCATGGCGTTTAGCTCATCATCTGTAGGTGGGCGCATCGCCATGCCCATGATTTCTTGGCGGAGTGTGCCTGCACCAAAAAATGAACCGACATTTGGGGAGACGCCTACATCTGTCATGGCATTTAGCCAGTCGCTAAAACGCCGCCAGGTTTGCGCTTTCTCGTTCCATCCAGGGATTTTGTCAGCCAATACTTGGAACGCGCTAAAGCCAATTGGGTTAGGGCGCTTACTGGTTTCAGTAAACGGGGCTGGTGTCCACCCTTCACCCATAATTTCCGTGGTCACGCCTTGGGTAATTTTGGACAAACAGCGCCCGTCAATCATGAGCGGCACGATGGCATGACTTTGAATGTCAATAAACCCAGGCGAGACCACTTTACCACCTGCGTCAACAACCTCAGCGGCGTTGGCTGGGTCCAGTTGCCCGCACGGTGTCAGAGCGCTAATAACACCACTATCTAAGGCGACATCCCCAACCCACCAAGGGTTCCCCGAACCGTCTACAATTTTGGCGTTTTGAATGAGCGTTGTTATATTCATAAGTGACTCTACCACTCACACAAATGAAGGCTAGCTCCACATTGCTCATTTTTTAATTTGCCGGAAGTGGCACAATAAATTTAAATTTTATGTTGATCTTGATACAAACGCATCTACATATGCCATCAAAGCTGTAACGATCTCATCAATTGTTTGATCAGGCGCAATCTTATCAGGTGGTTGCATCATCCCCAGCATCCCTCTCACCATGCCCATGCTTGCAGCTGCACAAAGGTACCTATCTTGCTCACCTAATTCTGGATAGTAATTACTTAGTGTCTCTTCTATCCATGCCTTAAGTGTTAGGTGCATTTGCATAGCCGCTTGTGGCATGTGGTTTTCATACGGTGCCCCCATAATTTGACTCATTGCAGGATGTTTCTGCCTAAACCCGAGTACACTCTTGATCATGAGACGCGCCACGTCAGCCATTGGTATGTCGACATTATCGCTAGTGGGTAACACCGTTTTTAGTGTATCAATATAATGATCAACTAATGTAGATAAAATTGCTTCTTTATTTGGAAAAAATCGATACAGGCTACCTACCGAAATTTTTGCCTGCTTAGCAATATAGTTCGTCGAGACATTGTCAAATCCCTTTTCTGCATAAAGCTTTGCAGCCACATCCAGAATATGTTGAATAGTGGCATGGCTCCGTGCCTGTTGAGGCTGATGTCGCAAACTTTGCGTGTGCATCTTCTCTGACTTACCCATTGATGTCATTGTAGGACACTTTCAAATGCAATTGTAGGACGCTACACGGAAACCTAAGCAACTATCCTTGAATATAAAAGCGAGCGACCGCTCACTTTTATATTTTTAAGGGGCATAAACCATGACAAACTCACTGGAAAGTAATACATCGACCAAGAAATATAATCGCCGTCACTTTTTAAAAGGCTTAGGACTTGCCACAGGGGGTGCACTTTTGGGTGCTAGTGGCATGTGGCAAGGGCTAAATTGGTGGTACGACATTCAGCAGTCATCACCCAATTCTCCACGTGAAGGGGTTGCGGTTCCCTCTACCACGGCTACAACACCTTCAGGTATTAGGATTCATCATATTCAAACAGGCTTTGTAGCGGTGAAATCGGTGCACCTTGATTATGATGACACCGAGGGGCGAGGTATTCCTGCTATTGCAACAGACCCTAACTGGGGGAACTGGCTACCCGTCACAGTCTGGGTCATTGAGCACCCTGAAGGCGTTATTGTCATTGACACAGGTGAAGATCCTAAAGTAAATGACCCCGATTATTTCGCCTGTAATCCTAGGTCTGGTTTTTTTTATGATTCGTTTTTGCGCTTATCAATTACCCCAGACGAGGCTATCAATGTACAATTAGCTAGTTTAGGCATTCGCCCTAGTGACGTACGTTGGGTAGTACAAACCCATTTACATGGTGACCATGTTCACGGTATTCAACACTTTCCGCAAGCCCAAATCTTGATGTCCGGCCTTGATTATCCCACCTCACTGGGTGCAGTACCGTGTTTGTATCCTGACTGGCTCGAGCCAACTCTTGTCAACTTTCAAACTGATGATACCCCCGTCTTTGCACGAAGTTATCCCCTGACACAAGCGCGTGATGTTCGCATTGTGCCAACTCCTGGGCATACTAATGGTCATCAATCAGTCGTGTTATTTGATGAGGACTACACGTATTTTTTTGCAGGTGATACCTCACGTGATGAAGAAACTATGCTAGGTGACACTTCGCAAGCCATTGCAGTTGACCCAACTAATTTGAGAGTAACGACTACCAAAATCCGTCAATATGCTATGGAAAACCCAACCATCTATCTACCTTCTCATGATGATATGAGTGCTACACGCCTAGTAGAGAGGGCGACCGTCTTTCACAGCTGAGACAAAACTCTTTTGTTCAAAGCAAAAAAATATGCAACGTTTCTTTGAAGTGATGACGTTTTCTTGAGTTCTCTAAAGAAAAGAGATGATATCCGTTACCATCTGACCAACTCAGTCAGCTAGGTTCATGTGAGCTTCATGTGTATCAAAGCAAACTTGGTTGGTCAGATATTTTATGGTGCTTGACCTTAAATCACAGCTTAAACTCACTCACCCTGCTGCATCTCGCGCTGGCGCATGGGCATGCTGTCTACTTGGGTGAAGACATCAGCTAAGTTAGTTGGCGCGGTTTCACGACGTTTGACGCCGCCATCTTTGCCGATGAGGACGAGGGCAAAGTCATCTTCTGAAACATCAAATTGAGTGTGGAGTTGAGCGCTTTGGCCTGCGGTTAACATATGGGGTGATTGACTGGGTTGCTCGAGCCAACTCTCCCCTGCCCCAAACACGTGAAACACTAACATATCCCTGTCCAAAAGTGCGTCTTGCTGAGCTTGCCATGCCTCAACTTGTTGCTTGTATTGGGCGTCATCCTCATTAGGTGCAAAGATAAGCAAAAGTCGGTACTGCCACTGGTACTGCTGCAAGTTGGCTGGATTTTCTGTCATTGTCTCTCCTTGAGCAAAGCTTGTCACATATACATTAAGGATGCATAGCGCACACATCGCCATTCTGGTCATAACTTAGTTATACGCATCTCATCCAAATGTAACTGCAAGCTTCAGCAGCCTCTTCACCCTCTACAAAGCCCGTTTTGAGTCCATTCCTAATTTTGAGTCCATTCCTAATGTCGTACAGCGCAATGTCGTCTGAGTTGATAAACTC
>JBCCOX010000012.1:0-20286 GCA_039025155.1 Deinococcota bacterium
CCGACGACCTCAAAAACCACTATTACCGCAGCGGCCATCCTGACCTGGTCTCACTGCATCACGACCTTTACTACGGACTCAAAAATAAGCCCTTCTGGGTGATTGAGCAACAACCGGGGCAGGTCAACTGGGCACCTACCAACCCACTACCTGCCAAAAACGCCGTCTCACTCTGGACGTGGCAAGCCCTAGCGCATGGCGCAGAGGTTGTCTCTTATTTTCGCTGGCGGGCAGCCAACGGCGCACAAGAGCTCATGCACGCTGGCCTCAATTTGCACGACGGCACACCTGATCGCGCAAGTAGCACAGCTCAAGAGGTCAGTTCCACACTACAAACCTTGCCAGAAACAGCTCACAACTATCCCAAATCAGATGTTGCCTTGCTCTTTGACTACGAAAGCCTATGGGCAACCCAGTTACAACCTCATGCTGAGGGTTGGAACTATTGGATGTTGCAGCTTAGCTATTACGAAGCACTTCGCGGTTTGGGTCTCAACGTTCACCTCGTCCATCCACGTGACGATTTATCACCTTATCAACTTGTCTGTGCGCCCGCACTGCATTTGGTAGATGATAGCTTGGCAACGCACTTACACGACTTTGTATCCGCTGGCGGCACGCTCGTGATGGGTCCGCGCTCAGGAGCCAAAACGCTCAACAATACGGTTCACGCGCCTGCTCCCGGCCCGTTAGCGTCGCTGATGGGAGTGCAGATTCATCATGTGGATGCACTTCGCCCTGGTTTGCAAGAAAGCATCCACATGAACGGTCAAGACTTCATATACAGCACTTGGGCAGACATCCTCACGCCAGATGGAGCTGAGGTTATTGCCACCTTCAATACGGATGCTTACGAGAGTGCAGCCGCCATCTGTCAGCAGTCTGTGGGTGCAGGAACCTGCGTTACCGTGGGCGCGTGGCTCGAAGCTGACACGCTACGTGAGGTGCTCTTACCTTATTTGGCTGAGGTAACTACAATTCGCCTGCCAGACGGTGTGCGCATCACCCAACGTGGGGGTCATACCTACCTCTACAACTACAATCCACATGAGGTATCCCTCACTGACATCAATCTGCCAGGTGCACTAGACACCATTGGCAAACACGAGATTGTTATGTTACCAAACAGTAACCATCCACAAGAACACCATCCAGATGTGCCTGCAACAACATCTGCTTAATCTTTCGATGGTTGGTGGGACAAATGTACTTGATAATCTTTCCGGACTTCTGGACATCCAGGATGTATGCATCACGAGGTAGCTAAGCTAGCCGTGCTAAAGTCTAGTCAGTAAGTAGGATTTAGACATCTTAGGTCTAACTTACATCAACAAAGATACTTGATATTAACAAATTGACGTATCATCAAAACTTAAACGATGAGCTTTAAGAACTCTACCTTCCACAGTTGGAGGTCAGCATGTGGATCTCAACCCGCGCCCAGTACGGCATGCGCGCACTTATTGAAATTGCAATTAATGGCGATGCGCCTATTAGCCTAAAAGTTGTATCTGAACGGCAAAAGATTAGCCAGCACTACCTCGAGCAACTTGTCTCGCTTATGCGGCGTGCTGGCATTGTGGAATCTGTGCGGGGTGCCTACGGCGGCTACCGGCTGGCGCGGCCCATGACCCAAATTAGCGCCTTAGAAGTTGTAGAACTGCTCGAGGGCAGCCTAGCCCCGGTCACCTGCATAGATGATGAAGACAACTGCGAACGCACCGGTCACTGTGCGACCGAACCCCTCTGGCGGCGCGTAGACCAAGCCGTGCGAGCGGTGCTAGGCAGTGCTAGTTTGGCCGACCTCGTGGCCGAAAAAAACCAGCTTTTACAGTTAGAGGCTTTACCGGAGCAGTTTAGCTCGGTGAATTAGTGGGGTTACTAACGCAGATGAGGCTCGAGTGATGGTTTGCTCGAGCTTTTGTATTATTTAGGCTAACAAATGAAACATTATCAACGTACTGTTCCAAGGTGTATTGTAGTTATTGCACTGGTAAAAAAAGACTCTAAAAAGACATTAAAAAAACAGGGCAACCGCACCAAGACGGCACAACGCCGTGACAAGGCTGATATTTTTGAGGAGCCTAAGCACCCATTACCATCACGCAAAGCATGGTTAGTAGCACAACCTAAATCAAAGGTAAGTAGTGTTCAGCTTGTTAGGCAGATGCGTAATGAGAGCTATTAACCAATAATTACGTCTACAAAATTGACATTTAACTTATTAACGATGATTCGTTTGGGCATCATCAAAAACACCAAATGTGTAGCATAGCTGCATCCTAATCTGTCAGTTAGCTATTCTAGAACTATGCGTTTTTACTACGACTACGCCGCAACCACCCCGCTCGACCCGCGTGTGTTTGCGGTCATGCAACCCTACTTCACAGATCATTTTGCCAATCCTGCCAGCCTTCATCAAGGCGGGCAAAAAGTACGTGCGGCAGTGGAGCGTGCCCGCGAGCAAGTGGCAAGCGCCATTAACGCCCAACCGAGGGACATTGTCTTTACCTCCGGTGCCACCGAAGCAGATAACCACGCCCTGCGCATGGTGGCAAACGCGCACCCCGGTGGGCATATCATCACTAGCAGCATTGAACACAAAGCGGTGTTAGAAACAGCGAAGCAGCTCGAGGCAACTGGCACACCCGTCACCTACCTAAAACCTAATGCCAACGGTGAAATTACTGTGGACGCGCTGCGCGCTGCCTTACGTCCAGATACCTGTTTGGTCGCCCTCATGCTCATCAACAACGAAACCGGCGTCATCACCGATATTGCGCAGATGAGCAAGTTAGCCCACAGCGTGGGCGCGCTCATGTTTTGTGATGCCGTACAAGCGCTTGGCACGGTTTCTATAGACGTTGATAACCTTGGCGTGGATATGCTGGCGGTATCTGGGCATAAAGTTTATGGTCCCAAAGGTGTTGGCGTGCTGATGGTACGCGAGGAAGTTGAACTCAAACCGTTTATGGTCGGCGGTGAGCAAGAGCGCGGGCTGCGAGCGGGTACGCTTAATGTTCCCGCCATTGTGGGCATGGGTGAAGCGGCTGCATTGGTGGACGTTCAAGCTGAGGCCGTCAAGGTTGCAAGGTTGCGTGACCAATTGCGGGAGATGGTGCTCGAGCACCCCAGCCTTCAAGGCAGCGTCCACCTCAACGTAAAAAACGCACCAGTTGGTCCCAAGCATCTCAACATCCGTATTGACGATGTAGACGGTGAGGCTTTACTCCTCGGTTTAGACGCTGAAGGTATCGACGCTAGTGCGGGTTCAGCTTGCGCAGCAGGGACCTTTGAACCCAGTCATGTGCTTACGGCAATGGGTTTAAGCCGCGAGCAAGCTAGAGCCAGCATGCGCTTGTCGTTAGGGCGCGGCGTCACTGAGGAAATGCTCGAGCCCACCGTAAGCCGCATCGCCAAAGTCATTGAACGGTGTCGCGCCGCTGCCACCCCCAACCTCCCCAAGCACCTACAAGCCACGTCATAAGTTCCTGTGAGTTTAGATACCCCGTTTCAAGATGCCGAACACCAACCCTTTGTCTTAGGTGACAGTCCTCATAAAATACTCTTGATTCACGGTTTTCCAGGCACACCTGCTGAGATGCGTCCTCTCGCCAACATGCTAGTTAGCCAAGGCTATGAGGCCCACGGCCCACTTTTACCCGGATTTGGCACAGACATCGGCAACTTGGGTCAGCAAACCCGCCATGATTGGGTAACACACGCGCTAAGTGCTTGGGAAAACCTGCAGCAAAATTTCGAGACAACTGTGCTCATTGGCTTTTCGATGGGTGCAGCCATTGCCTTACACATAGCAGCACAAAGCCATCATAAACCTCATCAGCTTATACTCATTTCACCGTTTTGGCGATTTAACGCGCGATTTACCTGGTTACTTGCCGTCATGCGTTATCTAAAGCCATCCCTCAAACCTTTCGCCAAGGCAGATTTTGATGACCCCAAGGTGCGTGAGCAGTTTAGCAGTATGTTTCCATACGCCGACCTAGACGATTCAGCTGTGCAAGACGCGCTCAAAAATGACATCCGCTTGCCGAGTTCTGCACTGGATGAGTTGCGGCGTTTAGGACTCGCAGCAAAGAGCATCGTCAAACAGATTGAGCAGCCCTGCTTAGTTGTACAAGGTGCAGCGGATGAAGTTGCTACGCCATCTAATACACGAGAGTTAGTGCAACACTTGCCCACTGCGCTCACCCACTACGAAATTCCTGGTGCTACGCACGATGTGATTAAAGCGGGTGAGATTGGGCATGAGGAGTTACTAACTCATATCAGCAAATTGCTGACTTAGGTTGTACACCTAAAGATTATGGAGCAAAGGTGAACCTGAATAAATTCCTCGATGTAGCAGATGTTTCTCTACAGACATTCTCCACTTTGCTCATTACACAGATAGTCATGTCGAGTTTAGGTCCTTTTTCCACTGCACTTATAACAGATTTGCCATACACATACGAAAGACATGTCAGTATATCTTTACTACTTACTTTTTTATATACAGTATTTAACATTTTTCTGGTTTATGCTTGGCAGGTTACCACCGTAATTTCTTCCACTTTGTTACTTATGGGACTACTTTTAAACAGCAGGAATGGATGGTTAAAACAAGCAAGCAGAGTAGAAATAGTATCTATTGTCATCGCTTTACACATGGCAGTAAGATTGTTAATAATCTTGTTTGTTTCATTTTATAGCTTTATCTTTTACGTTTAGTGAATCTGAGTGTAAAACGCCTTCTTTCAGAATAACTGTTTCAGGTAGAGGTCTTAGTAAAGCCCTATATGCAGGTTAGTATCAATTATGAGCCACATTTTCGGAGAAATACGTCAACTTGCTTTTGTCGTGGATGATATTGATGCTGCCATGAACTATTGGGGCAACACGCTCGGCATCGGGCCGTTTTTTATTAAACGCCACATCACCTTTAACGAGTTTGAATACCACGGACGCCCAGCACCATCGCCAGAAATCTCGATTGCATTGGCTAACTCCGGCGCATTGCAAATCGAGCTTATTCAACAGCATGATGATGCCACAAGCATCTACCGCGACATTCAAGATGCAAGCACGTTACATCATGTCTCAGCTTGGCTCACTAAAGATGACTTTGACAGTAAACGTACCAAGTTAATCCAAAAAGGCTACACCGTTGCGCAATCCTGTACGATTCCAGCCAGCGGCGTGCGGCTAGTTTATTTTGCGACCGGGCAAGCTGGCAACGGCCTCATCTACGAGATTTCTGACCTCAAAGAACCCAGCCAATATGCACGGGTGATGAATATTCAACAAGCACACGAGGATTGGCAAGGCACGCCATTGATCTATGAGGTAGATACTTAGGCGTAGATGCTTGAGACATTAATGCCTAGTTAGTGCGTTAACGTTTACGACGATTGCTGTTTATTGTGTACCTAACCACATTGGCTGTACCCCGTTATCTCATAGGATAAGTGAGTTCAACCCAAAGAAATAGGTGATGTGGCTAAGACATTTATGACTTATAAGCTGCTCGAGCTTTCCTTGTTAGCTAGGCCGTTACGTGGGTTGTTCGCATATCTCACCTAAAGGAGACACCGTGATGTTCAAGAAAAACCTATCTCGTCGCACCATGCTCAAATTGATGGCTGCTAGCGGTGGCGCACTCGCCTTGGGGTCACGTGTTGCCTTTAGTCAAGACAGTGCCCTTGCCTATGCTGCAGATGTCGCGCTAACTGACGCTGAGATCGAAACGATTCGCGACATGAACTTGCGCTTTGGGTTCAACACCAACCACCGCACCGACGACTTTATTAACTTGCTTATCGAAGGCGGCGAGCAAACCGCAAGCGACTACGGCATCGAACTGCTTGTTGGCGAAGCCAATTTTGATGCCGCCAAACAACTTGCGGACGTAGAAACGCTTATTCAACAAGAGGTTGACGGCATCTTCCTAGTCGCTGTGGACTTTAATGCCATCTCACCAGCCATCGTAAACGCCAATGAAGCGGGCATCCCTGTGGTGATTGTAGGCGGTCCACCTGCCGACGGTGACGTGCTTACGGTTATGAATTCAACCAGTTACGACGGTTGCTATGAGTCCTGCAAGTACCTCATTGACAGTGTGGGCGGCAGTGGCAAAATTGGGGTCATCTCCATTCCGCTGGCCCTCAGCACCATCCGCGACCGCGAAACCGGCACGCTAGATGCCATTTCGGAAAGCGGTATGGAACTGGTTGGTCTGCAGCCCGTTTGGACGCAAGATGACGCCCTCGCTGCGGCCGAAAACATGATTCAAGCCAACCCCGACCTCACCGCCATTTTTGCAACGTGGAGCCTTGCCATTAACGGCACACTGGCCGCCATTGATGCGTCTGGCAATGACATTAAACTTGGCGGTTACGACGCTGAGCGGGCCGGCTTTGAAGCCTTTGATGCGGGCGATCCGTTCTTAGTCTCGCTATCTGGGCAGCAGGCTATTGTGCAGGGTAAAGCTGGGCTAGATGCCCTCTGCAAATCTATTTTAGGCGAGAGCGTGGCAGGCGAAATTGTCGTACCCACCCTACTTGTCACCTCAGATAATTATCAAGCTCGCTGGGATGATTTGTATCCAGGTGTAGACGCGCCTTGGTCCTAGATTGAACAAATTACACCTCAAAATTTTCTGCTAATGCATTCAACACACAAGAGCACTTGCGTTTTTGCCCAAAGGTATCATCTTTACGTGATGATGCCATTATGTTCATAACTTCATGACAGACATTTACTTTGATGGCATCGCCGAGGGATTTAACACCTCCATCTACAACACATCCAAGGGGTTTATTCGTTTGGGTGTGTTGTGGCATGATCTGTGTGAAGCCGTACCTAATGTGCAGCAGCAACGCTTGCGTGTCTTAGATGTAGGCGGTGGCATGGGGCAGCTTGCCATTCGTTTTGCCAAGCTGGGTCACGACGTGGTGCTAGCTGATCCTTCTGAAGACATGTTGGCGCGGGCTCGAGCCAACATCGCTAGTGCAAACCTAAACATCCAAACCGTTCACACCAGCGCGCAAGACCTACATCAACATGTAGAAGGAACATTTGACTTAGTGCTCTGCCATGCTGTTCTCGGGTGGGTTCACAATCCCGCTGACGTCATAGGTATTTTGCGTGATTATGTAGCTCCTGATGGACACCTTTCGCTGATGTTTTACAACCAAAACGCCGCTATTTTTAAGCGTGTTATGCAGGGTGATATGACGACGTTTAGAAGTCCAGATGCTGCTAAAGAAGTTGCGCAAGCTGGTCCGCAAACGTCAGACATCCCAGAATTTGCAGGGGCTCGAGCCTTGCAGTTAGAAACCATCACGCGCTACTTAGAAGATGCTGATTTGCAGATTCAGCACAAAGCAGGTATTCGCATATTTCACGATCACATACCTGAAGATGTGCGTGAGTCTGTGTTGGAGGCGTTGCTCGAGGTTGAAATCAACTTTCGCTGCACAGAACCATTTGCCTCCCTTGCCCAGCATATTCATCTGATATGCACGAGAGCATCCTAAATGTCTGAACCCCTTTTGTGCATCCAAAACATCTCCAAACGCTTCCCCGGCGTTAAAGCACTGGATGATGTCAGTTTTGACGTTCACCCCGGCGACGTTCACGTGCTCATGGGTGAAAACGGCGCGGGTAAATCAACCTTGATGAAAATTCTATCCGGCGCGTATCAACCAGACGAGGGCAGCCTCACGCTGGCTGGCGAAGACGTAAGTTTTCGTGACCCCATTCAAGCCCGCGACCACGGCATCGGCATGATTTATCAAGAGCTAACCGTGCTGCCCAACTTGAGCGTGGGGCGTAACATCATGCTGGGACAAGAACCGATGACGGCACTGTGGCAAGTGAATTGGCGCAAGCTTTATGCAGACGCGCAAGCGGTGCTAGATGAACTGGATTTAGCTTTAGATGTGCGCGCACCCCTACAAATACTCAACATTGCCGAGCGTCAGATGGTGGAAATCGCCAGATCCGTACAACAACGCCCGCGCCTCATGATTATGGACGAACCCACCTCGGCACTCGGCAAGCATGAAGAAGAGGTGCTGTTTGCACTGATTGACCGCCTCAAAGCGCGTGGCGTGAGCATTATCTATATTTCTCACCGCATGGATGAAGTGTTTCGGCTAGCAGATACTATCACCGTCTTGCGAGATGGGCAGCACATGGCAACGCGTCCGGCGGGTGAGTTTAGCCGTGAGAGTTTAATTGAGTTGATGGTTGGGCGCAATGTAGATGTGGGCAGGCATGATGGCGTGTCTCAAGAAACAGGCGAGGCCCGAGTCACTACTTATAACCTCAGTGTCACTAACACTCTTCACGACATTAGCTTTGACCTACACGCTGGCGAGGTTCTGGGCGTGGCGGGTTTAGTCGGTGCCGGACAAACCCAACTTGCTGAGGTGCTGTTTGGCTTGCGTCAAGCAGATGCGGGTACGCTTAGTTTGGACGGAAACCCCATCAATTTACCCTCACCGCAAGCTGCGATTAGCGCGGGCATTGCTTACGTACCCGAAGACCGTAAAGATTTGGGCTTAGTCCTCATGATGAGCGTGCAGAATAATTTGACGCTGGCTGGGCTCGAGCAGCATACAAAAGCCGGTCTACTCAACCTGCGGGCGCTCAAAACCAGCGCCCAAACGTGGGTCAAGCGCTTGGGTATCCGCACAGCTAGTTTAGGTCAACAGGTGGATAGCCTAAGCGGTGGCAATCAGCAAAAAGTTGTGCTGGCGAAGTGGTTGTCGCTCCAGCCTCGAGTCCTCATTCTCAATGAACCCACTAGGGGCATTGACGTTGGTGCCAAGGTAGACGTTCACAAGCTCATCCGCGACATTGCGGCAAGTGGTGTCGCCGTGCTGATGATCTCCTCTGAACTTCCCGAAGTCCTAAGCGTAAGTGACCGCATTATGGTGATGTGGCAAGGACACGTCACAGGTATTTTGCACGCAGAAAGTGCCAGCGAAGAACAGGTTTTGGCGCTGGCGTTTGGTGAGCAGGAGCAAGCCGCGTGACCGTGAGCAACCTTAATCCCTCGCTAGCAAGCCGCGCCAAACAACTTGTGAGCACATCGGGCGTGCTTATCGGTATCGTTGCATTATTTATTTTTTTCTCACTTGCCAGCCCTTTTTTCTTTGACCCAAACAACTTTTTAATTATTGGTCGACAAACTGTCTTGCTGATGGTCGCCGCGTTTGCCATGACCTTTTTAATTTTGTTAGGTGACATTGACCTTAGCATCGGTGCAGTCACCAGCCTTATTGGGATACTTGTAGCAATGAGCTTGCGGGACGGCGTCCCGCTCCCTATCGCCATCCTCATTGCACTTACAAGTGGTGGGTTAATTGGGCTCATGAACGGGCTTATCAGCGTCAAAGGGCGGGTTCACTCATTCATTGTGACCTTAGGTATGGCAAGCATTGCTCGAGGTGTAGCGATTACAGTCACCAACAACATCGCCATTTCAGTGACGAATCCAACCTTTTTGCGTCTATTTGCTCAAGCTGAGCCGCTCGGGATTTCCATCGCAGTATGGTATGTAGCGGTGCTGTTTATCCTGTTACACACGCTCTTAACTCGTAGCCGCTTTGGCAGAGAGATTTATGCTGTCGGCGGTAACGCTAAAGCTGCGCGCTTGTCTGGGATTCCAGCTGATGTCATCAAGTTGCGAGCGTTCACGCTGGCAGGTGTGGTGGTTGGAATAGGTGCGTTACTCCAAACAGCTCGCATTGGGACAGGCTTTGTGGAAGGTGCCCGAAACCTCGAGCTAGACGCCATCGCGGCCGTCGTGCTAGGTGGCACCAGTTTTACTGGCGGCCGAGGTGCCTTATGGCGCACAGTACTTGGCGCGCTGCTCATCGGCATCCTTAACAACGGCCTCACCCTCTTAAACGTCCTGTCGTATTACCAACTCATCATCAAGGGTGGCATTGTCATTTTGGCCGTGCTGCTCGACCGCTGGACGCATTAAGCCATCAAATGATGCGCACATCAGGAATACCAGACATTGACTATCCAAGCATTGATGACCCTGATGCTGATAACCTCGAGCCACTCCCCTTTCACATGAGGAACTTCACCATGATTGTTGCTGCTTTCTAACTCATGACTACAACCTCAGTTACAGCAAGTTCAACCAGACCGTCTCGACTTGGCAGACTTTTCTCGCGTCGTAACATTGGGCAGTTTGGCATTGTCTTTGTGGTTCTAGCAATGTTGCTCGTCTTTGCTCTGGTGAGTGATAGGTTTGTAGGCGTATTTTTCCACCCAAACAACCTAGCTAACGTTGGACGGCAGACAACGTTGCTGCTCATTACTGCGTTTGCCATGACCTTTATCATTCTGATCGGCGAAATTGACATTAGCATTGGTGCCATCGGTAGCATCGCCTGTGTAATGATTGCAGTGCTTTTACGACAAGACGTGCCGTTTCCAATAGCAATGGTCACAGGCATTCTCACTGGGACGCTGTGCGGGTTGGTGAATGGTCTCATTACTGTGCTGGGCAAAATCCCCTCGTTCATTGTGACGCTCGGAACGCTCAGCATGATTCGGGGCTTGGCGCTCGCCATCACCAACGCTTCAACGATTACCTTTCGGGACAATACTTACCGACGTATTTTTGCGCGGGCAAATCCGCTCGAGATTCCTGCTCCTGTCTGGTTTGCAGCGGGTATTTTTATCGTCCTATTTTTTGTGCTTACCCGCACCCGCTTTGGTGCCAACATCTACGCGGTGGGCGGCAGTGAAACCTCTGCAAGACTAGCTGGTATCGCCGTGCGGCGCGTCAAAATAGTGGTGTTTACCTTAGCTGGTGCAGTCACCTCGTTAGCAGCCATCGTCTACACAGCTCGCTTGGGCAACGGTCAGCCCGAAGGCATGATCGGTTTTGAGCTAGATGCCATTGCAGCAGTCGTCATTGGCGGCACCAGTTTTGTGGGCGGGCGCGGCTCCCTAGCGCGAACCGTACTAGGCGCGCTTCTCATAGGCATCCTCAACAACGCGCTAACACTCATGAACGTGACCTATACGCTGCAACTTGTCACCAAAGGAATGGTCATTATTGTGGCAGTGCTCATCGACACGTGGACGCGAACGGGCAGTCAATCGTGAAAGGAGCCCAGCAATGACAAGTGTGGAACGTTTACAGCCTCAGTTTGATGAGGTTGTGGACGCTGGTGCTGAACTTCGTCAAGTGGCAACTGGCATGGCTTTTACGGAAGGTCCAGTGTGGCACCCTTCGCAGCAATGTGTGCTCTTTACAGATATTCCCAACAACCACATCATACGTTGGTCGGAGGCTGAAGGTTTATCCACGCACGTGCAGAACAGTCACTTTGCAATTGGCCTCTATTTGGATACTGATGAACGCTTACTCGCCTGCGAGCACAGCACCAAACGCATCACCCGCTACGAGCAAGATGGCACCTTGACGACCTTAGCGAGTCATCATGGTGAGGCAATTCTTAACTCGACGAATGACGTGTGCGTGCGCAGTGATGGTGCAATCTTTTTCACCGACCCACCGTTTGGCGTGAGGCTGGAAGAGGGTCAGCTCGCTGGCTACCAAGTGGGCAGCGAATACGACGGTTGCTATGTCTTCAAAGTCACTGATGACCCCACCTCACCGCAGGTTGTCACAGACGCCATCTATCGCCCTAACGGTCTATGTTTTTCGTTAGATGAAAAGACCTTGTTCGTAAGCGATTCGTCTGAGCGTTATCACCAAGTGTATGCACTCGATATGCAAGCAGATGACATGGCAGTTAATCCCCGAGTTTTTGCCACTTTACCTAGCGGTGTTCCAGACGGCCTGCGAATAGATACAGACGGACGTTTGTACGTTGCTGGGCCAGACGGCGTTTATGTCTATGATGCTGACGGTGAACACCTCGGCAAACTGTTGGTGCCAGAAATGGTCACGAACATCTGTTTTGGTGGTTCTGAGCGCCAAACATTATTCATCACAGCAGTGTCATCACTTTATGCCATTGATCTGAAGACAACAGGTGTACAACATCCTTGATAGATGTCATGTTGACGTTGGCATCTTTAACTCTGAATTTGATATTAATTGCAAAAGCATGGCCATCAGCAAATCCAAAAATTAACGTCTCTGACGTGATTTTATTGAAGCCTATCTCGAGAATATCAACATCGCAACATCGACTCATAAGCGTATCAAGTACTGATAACAACTCAATCTCAGCAAAGGAGAATTCACCATGCGCTTAGACGGCAAAGTGATTGTGATAACCGGGGCGGCGAGCGGCATCGGCAAAGCCTGTGCAACCCGCTATGCCAGTGAAGGTGCCAAAGTGGTGCTAGCAGATATTAACCAAGACGCTGGTGAGGTAGCAGTACGTGAGATTCGTACAGAGGGTGGCGAGGCTGTTTTTCAGCTTACAGAT
Source organism: Deinococcota bacterium (assembly GCA_039025155.1). Classification (GTDB taxonomy): domain Bacteria; phylum Deinococcota; class Deinococci; order Deinococcales; family Trueperaceae; genus JBCCBI01. The sequence continues at coordinate 12,441 of JBCCOX010000012.1, forward strand.
GTTGGGGAGACAGCAGCGCTCGAGTCCCTCCTCGCCCGTGCACTAAGTGAATATGGTGATGTTCACGCATGGCATAACAACGCCTTTGCAAGCGTGTTTAAGCCCATCACTGAGCAGACGCTCGAGGAATTTGATAGCACCATGCGGGTGAGCGTGCGTGCTTACTGGTATGGGTCCAAGCTAGCAGTTACCCACATGTTGGAACGGAGCGGCGGCGTCATCATCAACACCGCTTCGGTGCAGAGTTACTTTGGTGAGCCTGGGTTTAGTGCTTATCAAGTTGCTAAAGGCGGTATTTTGTCGCTCACCCGCTCACTGGGTGTTGACCACGCACCCAAAATTCGCGCCGTGGCGATTGCACCTGGGTTCATTCACACACCTGCTCATGACGGCATCCCACTGGAAACGATTGAACGAGTCAAAGAATCTATTCCCGCTAAACGCGGCGCGCAACCTGAAGAAGTGGCCGCACTTGCAGCGTTTTTAGCCTCCGACGAAGCAGATTACATCAATGCAACGGGGATTATTATGGATGGTGGCTATTTAGGCGTGTGATTCAATGGTTGAGACTGAAGGGACGCAAATATGATTAAGATGGTTGCTTTTGTCAAAAAGAAGCCTGAGCTAAGTCGTGAGGAATTTGTACGTTTGTGGACAGGGGAACACGTTAAACTCTCGAAAGTTTTGGGGATGAAAGGCTACCGGATTAACATTGCCTTAGAGCCACAACCCATGGGCAACACAAACGCCCCCTATGACGGCACTGCTGAAATTTGGTGGGAGGATGAAGCCAGCATGACCGCAGCGCTTAACAGTCCTGAGAACGAACTGGCTGCAGGTGATGTCGCCAATTTTGCGGAGGTCTTGGAGTTTGTGTACACCGAGGAGTTTGTGGTTATTTGAATCTATGCCGTCACGAGTAGTTCGCCTTTTCCCCTCCTAATTAGGAGGGGTTAGGGGAGGTTAAAAAGCTATACTCTCTCTATGCCGCGTCACCTTCCATACAACCGCAAGCTGGTGGCTCGAGCTAAAGAATTGCGTCGTAATGCGACCCCCGCTGAAAAGAAACTTTGGAATGCTTGCCTGAAGCATTTAGACATAAAGGTCTACCGTCAACGACCCATTGATAACTTCATCGTTGATTTCTACATCCCACGTGCTAAGTTAGTGATTGAAGTAGATGGTGCCTCTCACTTTACGCCTGAAGGCAGAATATACGATGCCGACCGCACTAATGTACTTTCAGGCTATGGTTTGCAGGTAATGAGATTTACGAACCTCGATGTCTTAAATAATCTTGAGGGTGTTAGCACTAGAATTTTAGCCTTCATTGTAGTGAGGCAACCCCCTAAATCCCCCTAGTAAGGGGGACTCTATTGTTTTTGAGTAAAGAATGCTGGGGATTAGTAAGTAGCACCAAAAAGCATACTCGCTCGAAACTTGAAAAGATTACATACAAAGATTTCTGACCCTAATATTATTTATTCTCCAATAGTCTTATACATCATCGACAAACCCAACGCTGTCCGCTCCGGAAACCCGGGCCAGTAGGTATGCTCATCGGTGAAGTTACCCTCGTCGTCAGTTGACCAAACACCTTCCTTGGCGTTCTCAGTTAGGTCAAAGTACGCTTGCTTGTTAACATCATCTTTTAAGTACCGATCGAAATAAGCCGTTGCAAAGTGCTGGGCGATGTTATTCATGCGCACCGTATCCCAAACGGGGTCGCTGTAGTGACCAAACGTGCCGTTGCTCCAAGTTACGTCCGGTGCAGGCATGGGGGCGGCAGCATTATGACGGGCATCGTTAAAGGTAAGTAGATAGCGGTTCGTGTTTACCAAACCCTCAAAAATGGCTTTGACGCCCTCTTCGTAGCCAGAAACATCATCTTCACTACCAGCCATAAAAAGCATGGGCGTTTGCACACCGGCTAAGCCAGTTTCATCCCAAAAGCCGCTGTTCATGCCCCACGGGCCAATCGCAATCCCTGCTTTAATACGTGGGTCAGCGCCATTTTCGTAGAGCGCTTGATAATCTGGATTGCTGGCAGCACGTTGAGCTAGTGCGCCGTTAGCCGGGGAAAAATTATAATCTACACTGAGGTCGGTAAAGCCACCCCCAAGCGTATTAATGACACCATAGCCGCCCATAGAGTAGCCAACTATGCCCGTGTGATTGGTATCAACTAAACCTGCCAAAAAGATGGTGCTGGTGGTTTGCCCAAGGCGTTCTAGTTCATCTAGGACAAAGAGTTGATCTAGCGGACGGTTCAGGAGCGTACTGGCAAATGCGGCTTGGTCGCTATAAGTGCTGTCCGTATGGTCAATAGAAGTAACCACGTAGCCTTTGCTCGCAAGATTTTCAGCTAGGTGACTTAACAAAAAGCGGTTACCAGGATAGCCATGTGAAATGATGACGAGCGGATACGGTGCATCTTGCATACTTGGATCGACATCACGAATAGCTTGCCCGTGCAGGGTGGCAACAGTTGTGCCATCTGTTGTCATGACCTCATACGTTCCCTGCGTATCTTCACCTGCAGGTAAGTCCGCTGGATACCACACCTCGACGGTTAAAGAACGGTCATAGGTGGGAATAGGTTCGCCTTGGACTGCATTAACGATATCAAGTTGATATGTGTGGGTGAGCTCGAGCGTCCGCACGCCAATCTCAAAAGACCCATAGGCAGCCAGTTCAGGCGCATCTGGGCGAATTAGGTCAATGCGGTTAACGCTTGTGCTATTGGAAGACATAGGGGTCACATGATCGTCGTTGCTTACAGCAATGCTTCCAAGCATAACAAACCCTGTTATGACGAACGTTGTAAAGATAGTGGCAATGTTTTGAGGTAGTTGAGCCATAGTTGTGCTCCTCATCTGTAGGTACACTGCTAGCCGTTCAGCTTTCTTTTCACAGCACGGGAAGCCTTATCCCTTGGTTATATTTGTACATTGGCGTGAACTTGTAGCGGTACCTACGGTACATAAAGTTGGATAAAGCCATTGAGCTTAACCTGTGTCATCAGCTCAAAACGTGGTTTGTGGTAGATTTGTGACAGATATTTTGTACATGAGTACAGTTATTACACCGTTTTAGGTTATCTGGATGGCAAAGTGACCTAAGTAATTCAGAGCTATATGTCAGACAACTTACGAATCAACGAAATTGCTTATTCCGAGGTTGTCTGTTTCAACGTATGCTCAATCCGCAGATTGCCAGTGATCTTCTCCGGCAAGGGCATCCAAACGTGCTAGTTCGTTTTCGAGGGCATCAATTTCTGCCTCGAGCGCCCCCAGTTGAACCTCTTCGAGAGCGTTTTGATACTCCGCACGGCTGCGTGCAAGCATACTTTGCAAGGTTTCGCGCAATTGCTCCACGGCCTCCGGTGAAGCTGCGGGCGTGCCCACAAAGCGGGTTGTGCCAAAGCCAGTAACGGGCTTGGGTGGGGCGTCAATACGGTCAAGCCAGACGCTTACAGTGGTGTCTTCGGTAGCTTCTAAGACGCTCGAGAAGCGCCGAAAATTGCCTCTCAACGCGGTTTCAGGTATGGCTAAGGTGTAGTTAAGCGCCCTGCCTTGGGTAAGCTCGAGCGTCAGTGGGGTTGTACCTAAAATACCCACCTCGGTGATCACTTGGGCGCCAGAGGGATCACTCTGCAACGTAACAGTGACCGTTGAGGGGCCGCTTGAGCGGCTAGCAGGCACAGGGCCAGCATCTACAGCTACAGAAGTTGGATATGTTGATGTAGCTGGGTTAATGGCTGCGTTTGGTAAGAGGTCAGCAGGCAAAAGCGGTGGCGGCGACAGGCGAACAGGTGTATCAGGTGGACTTTGGCTGAGGCTGTTAGCTGTTGCTTGCGCGTGCGTTTCAGGTGTGGTGTCAAGTGTAGTTTCAGGCGTGGTGTCAAATGTGGTTTCAGGTCTAGTTATAGCTGGGGTTTCAGGCTGCGTTGCGGCTTGCGTGACAGGAACAGATGCTGTCTCAGTGGGGCGTATGGTTGGTGCAGCAAGCTCACTAGAGGATATTGAAGGTGTCATCTGAGCTTGTGTAGAGTTGTTTTCAGGGCTGTCTTCGAGAGCTGTTGCGTGATCTTCCAGTTGACGGGGTACTGTAGGTTGCGTGATGACATCGTTGTTTGGGGTAGGTTCGACGGCATCACTAACGACATCATCAACAGCGTCACCGACAGCGTCACCGATAGCATTGACAACAACATCACCAACAGCATTACCAACAGCATCACCAATAACATGCGTGCCGCCATCAGCAATAACGTCACTAGAATGAGCTGGGCGTTCTGTGCTGCTAGTTATCATGAGGTCAAGTGCCTCGAGCCCTGTTTCAGGTGTTGTTTCAGGTGTTGCTGTATCGCTAGCTCGAGCTACCTGACTTGCGGCCACAAAGTTGTCTGCCAGGTCGTCAGTTACGTTGATGAGGCTAACTGGATTGCTTGTGATGACACTAGGACCAATGTCTACCAAGCTAAGCTGTTCAGGCTCAGTGAGATTAAACGCCAACTCAATATCTGTTGAAGTATCACCTTGCTGTCTTGCTGTGGATGTGGTTGTTGCAGGTGGGGATACTGTGGGTGTGGTTGCTGCGTGCATGGCGACAGCATCTGGAGCTATAACGCCTATGCTTTCAGGGACAATTGACAACGCGGTTGGAGTAGCGGTTGTGGTAGGGATGTCTTGTGTTGTGGTGCGGCTAAGAGAGGCGTTGGTCTCGAGCGTGTTGCTGTTACGAGTACTTAGCTCGAGGCTGCTAGCAGGTGCTTCCGGGCTAGGCCTAGCTGTTTCAGAGGCCTGTGTTGAAGGTGTAGCTAGCTCAGCTAGATTCTGATCAAATTGCTGGGAGGGATTTGTAGGCGTGGCCACCCCAGTTTCAGGAGGCAGCAAGCCAAAGACAACCGCGGTGTAGTCCTGCAAGGTTACTACAGATCGTGGCTGCGCTTGCAGTGATGCTGGGCTTGCAAATTGCCCACTATTAAAAGGACTTGTTGTAGTAGAGGGTGTAGCTTGACGTACTTGGGGTAACTCAATAGGCCCTACCAAACGGGTCACAATCACAATCGTAAATACAGCAAACCACAACCCTAAGGTGAAGGTCATAACCACAAAAAAATAATCAGGTTTTTTGCTTGACCTACGCCGTTGGCTCATGCCTGCTCCTAGACGCCACTACAGTGTGACGCCATTACCTATTCATTCAAACTGATGCTATCAAGCTGATGACAGCGTCCACATTGCTGCCCTATATCTCATGACTTATATGTTGCATGAAAAGGCTATGGGCAGCACACAGCAGCACAAGAGCTGTGGCAAGTTGGTATGCAGCAGATGTGGAAAGCGGGTTCAGAGAAGGTGATGGATTAAAAGCGACATGCTGTTCACATATGAACGATCATGAAACGCATGCAACCCGCTAAGGCCTTGATCCCATGCTACGGCGACTTTTTGTGGGATAGCTGTGTGTGAGATGAGCAAGTCTTGTGAGCTTCACACTTGACATTAGGTATTTGTTTATGTTGCTGACCACATGCAATAAAAAAACCTGCCCGAAGGCAGGTTACGAACCTTGCTTGGTGAGCATAGAGTTACTCGAGGGGAAACTCGAGCAAAAAGTTCTCAATGCGTGCGTCATCAGTAGTTACAAAGTAGTCTGGGTCAGTGGGGTCAAAGGGATTGGTCGTTGCAAACGTTCCTAGGTTGCGTTCAAAGTCAAACACGCCAAAGAAATAAGGCGGCGTAGTGCCATCACTACCTTGACCAATAGTAGGAATCAAAATTTGGTAAAAGCCATCAGAATCAACAAATGCATAGTTAAATGCCAAAATATCATCACGTTGTAAAGCCATGACCACAAACGCACCAGAGGCAGGTAAAAAATCATTGACTTGGGTATCAAAATATAGAGCTGTCCCAGCACGATAGGCCATAGTACCTTGAAGGGAGCCGTATTCAAACCCGTTATCACCAACTAAAGTATTTTCACCTACGCGCGGGTCAGCAAAGCGTAGTGCATCATTTAGGTCAAAAATCGGGGTATAGGGTTGTGGCGATAGCGCTGGGTCAATCAATCCAAGGTCAAGTAGAGTAAGAGAGAGTTCTACGTCTTCACTTTCATTTTTGACGACCTCCATAGTCATTGACCCATCTGGAGCAATAGGGCCAATGCCGCGTATTTCGGAAGCCTCGAGCGTATCTAAAAAACCAATGGCATTATCAAGACCCGTTGTGACATCTTGAGTAGTATCCACTATATCTGGCACAAATAATCCAAACGCTACTGAACTGTCGTACAAAATGGCTTCATCAAAGCCCGTAAAGTCGGTAAAACCGTCGTTATCTAAGTCCACAGCACCGCTGAAAATTTCACCATCCCAGAAGAACTGTGCTGTTACCTCCACCTGACGCCAGTTGGGGTTAGCACAAGCTTGGTAAACGCCGTCTCTAAACGGTTCAGCAGCATTGGTATCAAAACCTACACGTACATCGCTAGGTGCGCTAGACACACCTGCTACTAGGTCATTGGAGTTAGTTGCGGGGATAAACGCTGAGCCTAGGGTAAGGTTGGCCGCATCGCTATCACTTAGGTCAATAATGGCAGGTTCCGTGATAGCACCTACGCCATACTCGAGCTGCTCGAGGCAGGTCCACGAGCCATCCTCATTTTCCTCTGCCACAAAAAATGCCACAGCTTTTTGCTTATCGGCAGCCGTCAGGCGCAGGTTAAACGCGCCATCTGTACCGATGGTGCCTGAACTGAGCACCTCACCACTGGCAGTTGCTGCCACAACTTCTTTGCCTTCAAAATTAAACAGCGTTTCGCCGCCTTCTTGCTGTTGGCTAAAAATTGAGTGCATCACCAATGCGTTAATACCTTTGATGACGGGTTCATTAGCTTGCGTGCTGAGCCCGTGGCTTAGTAATTTGCTAGCTGCTTGGTTGATGTCATCCACGTTCATCTTCGGCACGGTGTGGGCTTCTTCTGTGTCGTCTTCGCCAGTCAAAATCACAATCACGTTACGCGACTGCTCGCTGACAAAGCCTCCAACAACAGTATCGTTAGTTGCTGTTTCAGTTACAGTTACCGCTTGCTGGGCGCTGGTTTGTAAACTGCCGTCCGACACGGTGACGCGAATAGTGTAGCTACCGGCGGGCTCGAGCGTCGTACTCAGTGTACTTTCTGACCCCGCGACAGCCTCACCATTGACTTGCCAGCTAAAGCTAAGCGTATCGCCATCTGGGTCGCTAGCTGTAGCTGTGGCTTGCACGCTAAGGGGTGTCTCACCTGAATCTGGGGTAACTGCCAAGGTCACGGTCGGGGCGCGGTTGCCATCACCTGCGGCTGTTACGTTAACAACTTGTTCGCGGCTTGCTTGCTCAGAACCATCAGAGACGGTGACGCGAATGGTGTAATTGCCAGCGGGCTCGAGCGTCGTACTCAATGTAGCGCCATCACCGGTAACGGCCTCACCGTTAACTTGCCAGCTAAAACTCAGCGTGTCGCCGTCTGGGTCGTTGGCTGTGGCTGTTGCTTGGACATCCAGCGGTGCTTCACCCGAGTCTGGCGTGACCGCTAGGGTAACGGTGGGTGCATTGTTTTGCGACGAGCCGCCATTACCCCCACCACAGGCAATCACAACCAGCATGAGCGATACAAGTACAAGTGCAACAACTAACTTTTTGTGGCGAGTGCAGACATACCAAAATTGCGTCATAACGCCTCCTTACGTGAAACACTGCGAGATAGACGGGGAGGAACCAAAGGGAATGAGCAAGATACTTGCTTAGGTCACAATTATGCAGCAACTTCCCGTGATGTTGATGATAAGCTCGCTGAC
>JBCCOX010000013.1:0-19951 GCA_039025155.1 Deinococcota bacterium
GGTGTTGCTTTTGAAGATGTTGTGGACACCAGCGTCTACGAAGCTGCCACGGGTGGTATGTAAGTTTCAAGGTCAGCACAAAAATGATGTGTTAGCGCGGAATCACTCCGCGCTTTTTATTTGGCTGATGGTGGACTCATCCAATATGAACAATGTGTGAAGGGCTACATAATGCTGAAGTAGGTTAGGCTTGAGACACCTTGAGATGTGCAGGTTCTCATGGATGTCCATCAACTGCTCATGAGGTTAACTGCTTAACAAGCGTCTGCTGTTGGGTTTGGCATTATCACGCTATTGATTTGCTAGAGGTGATGGCGTCACCAAATCCAGATGTGGCTCGAGCAAGCCTCTCAGCTAACGTCTCAAAGATTCACTGAAATGCACTTGATGCAATGTTGACGACCTCGAGCAAGCTCAACTCAAAACCCTCTGAAAGGCACACCTCACGTGGCAACCACACTGCAACTGAATAGCATCAGCAAAACCTTTGGCGCAAGCTCAACCTTGGGCACGCACAAAGCTGTTGATGACGTGAGTTTGCAAGTTCCCGCCGGAAAGTTTGCGGCGCTACTTGGGGCATCTGGCAGTGGCAAAACAACCTTGCTACGGATTATCGCCGGGCTGTTAGATCCAGATGTTGGCGAGGTCATGTTTGATGGTTTATCTGTCACCGACGTAAAACCTGAGCGCCGCAACATCGGCATGGTGTTTCAGCATCACCGCTTGTTTCCGCACATGAACGTCGAAAAAAACATCACCTTTGGACTTAGGATGCGTGGCGTCAGTAAGCACGAGCAAAAAAAGCGTGTGATAGACGTTTTAGAAATGGTGCAGCTCGAAGGCTTTGAAAAACGCTTCCCCAAGTCACTTTCCGGCGGGCAGCAGCAGCGAATCGCCCTCGCTCGCACGATTGTGACACGACCCGAAGTTTTGCTGATGGATGAACCGTTTTCAAGTTTGGATGCGCAATTGCGGGATGATTTACGTGATGTTGTGGCCAATTTGCAAGCCCAACTGGGTATGACAACGGTGTTTGTCACCCACGACCAGCGGGAGGCGTTGCAACTGGCAGATGTTGTGGCGGTGCTTGATAGGGGACGGCTCGAGCAAGTTGCTAGCCCGCCAGAACTGTATACACGTCCAGCAAGTCGCACGGTGGCTAATTTTATGGGCGTGCGCAACTTTATGACGGGGCGGCTCGAGCAAGACCGGTTTATAACCTCACTAGGACACTTGCAGCTTTGTCATCCTCCGCAAGATACAAACAATGAGGTAACAGCCGTCATCCGCCCCGAGCAAATCACGATTCACCATGAGCAAGCTGACAACCTACCCAATCAAATCCAAGGTCAAGTCACCCAAGTTAGGTATCAAGGTGGCGTAAGTCGTTATTTGGTGAGTGTCGGTCAAGACGAACGTTTAGAGGTTCAAGGGAATTATCCAGATGTTGCTGTGGGGTCGCAGGTCTGGCTCGAGCTACCCCCCAAGCACCTATGGTGTTTACCAAAAGGAGTGTAAGTGTATGAGAGTTTTAGTGACGTTGATGCTTATTTTGAGCAGCTTGAGCATTGCCCAAGAATCTGTCCAAGAGTTTCAGGATGCCTTTTTAGCAGGTGAGGTAACTTGGGATGCCGTCTTAGAACGCGCTCAAGATGAAGGTGAAGTCGCTTGGTTTCACTGGGGCGGCAGCGAAGAACTCAACCTGTGGATTGAGAGTGTCGTCAAACCCGACCTCGCTGACCTTGGCATTACCCTTAATACCTCACGTGTACCCGACACCCGCGACGCCGTCGATTTGGTCATTGCCGACGCCGCCGTAGGGCGCGGTCTCGGCGAAGGCACGGTGGATGCCGTCTGGATCAACGGCGAAAACTTTTTCACGTTAGCTTCGCAAGACTTGTTGTTTGGCCCTTTTGCCGATAAACTTCCCAACTCGCAAAACTTTTTGTGGGACGAAACTAATCCTCAAGCTGCTATCAACCTGTTTGACAACGGCTACCCCACGAGTCTGCAAGAAATCCCGTGGGCATCGTTTCAATACGTCTGTATGATTGACACCGCCAGACTCGCCCCAGAAGACGCGCCGAGTACGTTTGCTGAGCTTGAAACGTGGTTGCGTGCTAACCCCGGGCGGTTTGCCTACGTTCGCCCGCCCAACTATATTGGCAACGTGTTTGTGCAAGCTGTGCTGTATGCGTTTAACCCAGATGGTACGGGCTTTGCACCGTTTCAGCAAGACATAGCTGAGGTTGACGCCGCTGAGCTTACGCGGGTGGTAGAGCCCGGGCTTGCCTACTTACAAAACATCGCCCCATTCTTACTTGGCGGTAGCGGTCAAGAGGATAACTCTGGTGCTAATAGACCGGGTGCTGTCATCTACCCGGAAACTGAGGCTGCCAACCGCACCTTTTTTGTGAATGGTGAGGTGGATATGTTTTGCCAATTTGGTGCGTTTAGCGCTGCCATCGGCATTGACAATGGCACGTTTCCCGAAACTGTAGAAAACATCATCTTCCCAACCTCCGGTATGATTGCCAACAAAAGTTTTATCGCCATTTCCGACAACGCACCCAACCCGGCCGCTGCCTTGGTCCTAGCTGATTACTTATCTTCTGTTGAGAATCAAGCTAGCAAACTTCAGTTCCTCGGCTACGCGCCCGGCATTGACGCGCCGCTACTTTCAGAAGATGCCCAAATGCAACTGGCTGAAGCCGCGCCTGAACTGTTGGGCGTGACCTTCGCTGACCTCGCCGAGGTGCGCGTGCCAGAAGCAAATGCATCTTTAGTTGAGGTCTTGGAAACCGTCTGGATTGAGGTTATTGTGCAAGGCTCAGAGCGTCCGCTTTTGGACATTGTTGAGGATGCACTTGCTGCTCGGCAAAACTAAAGAGCTGGTAGGAGGGTGCATCCTCAACTTATGTGAGCGTAGATGAAACTGATATGCATCTTCCAAACTTGGCATAGTGAGGTTCTCGAGCTAAGCATCTAAGGATTATAGTGACAACCTTGTCACAAACGATGTCTAGCTCGAGCAAAGCCTCAACCATAACGCCCGTTGCACAAGTTGCGTAACCTTCGACCATCTTGATATGCATAGGTAAAACAAGTTCAACATCAATCTACTCTCAGCAAAACCATCTACCCTCATGAAAACTCACGAACGCACCCGCACAATTCTGATGCTAGCCCCAGCCGTCCTCGTCCTGCTCATCTTTTACGGTGGCGCGCTGCTCACCGTCATCTTGCAGAGTTTTGGCTACGCACCCCTTTACGGCATCAACACCTTTCCCACGCTCAGCCACTACCGTGACCTGTTTACCAGCGTAGGCTTTTGGGGTTCACTAGGGTTAACGCTTACCTACGCGCTCGTGCCAACAATCATCGGTACGTTGCTAAGTATTCATCTAGCATTGCTCCTCCAACGCAAAGGTTGGGGGCAACGTGTATTTCGATATGTGTACACGCTGCCGTTAGTTGTGCCGTACTTGGTTGGCGTTGCCCTCATCACCTTACTGTGGGCAAATGGTGGCTTGTTTGCACGGATTGCGTTTAACTTAGGTTGGATTGAAAGCACCCGCGACTTTCCGCGCGTTCTTTACAGCCGCGCGGGTTGGGGGGTGATGCTAGTTTATATTTGGAAGCAACTGCCGTTTACAACCTTGTTACTTAGTTCGCTACTAGCTGGCTCGAGCCCCGACTATGAAGCGGCTGCAGCCACCCTCGGCGCAAACTCGTGGCAACGCTTTTGGCACGTCACCTTACCGAAGCTTGTCCCCGGGATTGTTTCTGCCACACTCATTGTCTTTGCATTCAACGCGGGTTCATTTGAAGTGCCGTTTATTTTAGGTGGTGGCTTTCCCAACACCTTGCCCGTTGAAGCATGGCGCGCCTTTAACGACGCCGACCCCGCACGACGCTTAACGGCCATGACCATTATGACCGTGGTGGCAGTGCTTTCCAGCCTCATCTTGCTCGTTTATTTAAGCTTTTACAAACGGTTACAACGTGCTTGGGGAGATGCGTGAAAGGGATTCAACGAGTATCAGCTAAGGTGTATTTAAGCTTTATTGCTATATCCCTTGTGGGTCCGTTTATCCCGCTCATGATTGCTTCGGTTGCCTTTCGCTGGAGTTGGCCGAACATTTTGCCGAGTCGTTGGTGGTGGCAAGCTAGGGGGACAACCTTGCGGCCTCTTGCTTGGGATTACCTCGCATCACCTGTCTCTGGTGTGCCGGAGGCGCTCGTCAATACAGTTGGCATCGCGTTGGTGGTTGCGGTGCTTGCCGTGCTGATTAGTGTGCCAGCAGCACGGGCTTTGGCAAAGCGGAAGGTGTGGGCTGGGCTCGAGTTTTGGTTACTCACCCCGCTCATCGTCCCAGAAATTGCGGTTGGCCTCGGCATGGCGACCATCTTTTTACGTTTGGGTTTAGCCGGAAATCCGCTGGCGGTTGTACTCGCTCACCTAGTTCCCGCACTGCCCTACACCATTCGCACACTTACCGCTGCCTTCCAAACCTACGACACTGACTACGAAGCCCAAGCCCGCAGCCTCGGCGCAGGACCTACGCGGGTGTTTTGGCACGTTACTTTACCGTTACTGTTACCCAGCTTGCTCGCTGCAGGCCTGTTTGCATTCATCATCTCCTCAAACATTTTCCTGCTCACCTTTTTCGTGGGGCGCGGGAGTATAGACACCCTACCCACGTTGTTATTTGCCAAGTTAAACGGCGGGGCTAGTTTGGATGCAGTAGCGGCTGGGTTGGCTTTACTCGTCGCACTTCCCGGACTTATTCTGATGCTACTCGGTGGTTGGGGCTTACGGCGGATATTTCGCACAGGTTAATGCGGGTGTTCACAATTTTGAAACAGTACAATAAGCTATGGAGATGCCTCGCTGGCAGCAGCGGCTCGAGAGTTATTTGCGTGCGCTCGAGCGACTTCAAGACGACGTTCATTACGCAAAACAACGTGAGTTGAGTAACTTAGAACAACAAGGGCTCATCAAGTCCTTCGAGTTTACCCATGAGCTTGCTTGGCGCGTCATGAAAGATTACTTGACCTATCAAGGCAACCCAAACATCAGTGGAAGTCGTGATGCCATACGGGAAGCATTTCAAGCTGGTCTCATTGACGATGGTCAAACGTGGATGACGACCATTGCCAGTCGCAACCGCACCGCCCACACCTATGACCAAGCTGTTATGGCAGACATTAGCAAGCTCATTGTAGATGAATATTTGCCTTTGTTTGAGAATTTTGCTGAAACGATGAAACACAAGAATATGAGCTAGCATAAAGATGATGTACGGGCTTTCAGAACAAACTTTGAGTGCTATTCAAAACGTCTTACGGCGTTATCCTGATGTGGCGGCTGTGAAGGTATTTGGCTCGAGGGCTACAAATACCTATACTGAAAGCTCAGATATTGACTTGGCACTGCTAGGTGACATCAGTTTTATGCGGTTAGCCGCTTTAGAAACTGAGTTAGATGATTTGCTACTGCCCTACAAAATTGATGTTGTACGCTACAACTATATTGATGATGCAGCATTTTGTGACGCTATTGAACGTGACAGCAAGCTATTCTATGAACGCGAGTCAGTTGCTCATTGATCGTTAGCATCACCTCATCTTGAGCCTGTGCTAGGCTTAACTTGTGAGCCGCAAATACTTAATACACACTGATTATGGCAATGTACTCGTTGAGGTTAACGACGCCTGCACCAATGCCCTAAACGAAGACTTGCTGCTACTTCACCCAGCCACCGACGAAAACACCCAAGATATCGACACCGAAGTCCCCCTGCGGGCGTTTTCTGCCAAAATGCTTGACATTATTGAGATCATTGGTACTGAAGGCGTGAGTATGAGTGGCACCATGCTCGAGATGATGAAGCAAGAAAAAGCTACCAGCGACCTTAAAAAGATTGAGCGGTTTGCTAAAGCGCAAGTTGCATAAGGAGTTTTGGCATGAGCAGGTTTAAGGTTTGGCTTAGTGTTACTGGTTTGGTGCTTCTAGCACTAGCATTCGCACAAGAAACAACATATCCAGAGCTAGATAGGTGTGAACCTGGCGAGGTTGTGACGATTGAGAATGAGTCGTTAAGGTTTTTGGTATATCAGGAGCTTCGTCAATATCTACCTCAGGACAACTCGCGCCGTCCAAGATTTGATGAGGAAAGGTATACGAAATTCACCTTTTCTGACTTAGACACCGGGAACGCTTTTACGACACTTGATATTGGTGGGCTACACTACTATCTTAGCTCTGAGCCTGAGGCATGGACAGATCAGCAATTGACGTGTGAGGAACTAGAGTTGCTCCAGTACATGAGGCATGTTGGTTTATCCGCTTATGCCCCTGGTGGTCAAATAGTAAGAACACTTAGGATTGGCACACTTGAAGGTTTTCAACACATGATCAATTTAAGGCTTATAGGCAGTTATGGGTCTCTCAATCAGGGCATGTCTAGTGCGGAAATTCCTCATGAGGGTGCTATTCGAGATTTATCTCCGCTTACTAATCATCCAAGTTTAGAACAAATCGTTTTCCCTAAGTCAAGCTTTGAAAATTATGGTGTTTTGGGTACAATCCCAAATTTAAAAATCCTTGATCTGTCAAAAAATGCGGTTGATAATCTTACCTTTCTAGAAGGTGCAACTAGGCTCGAGTCACTCGATTTGCACGGGGGTTCGGTAGAGATCATCAATGATGTTCCTGAGTTACCAGCACTTCAAACGCTTGATTTACGAGATAATGGCTTACAAGCTATTTCAGTAGATGCATTTAAATTATTACCAAGATTGCAATTTCTTGACCTGCGCGAGAATGCTTTACAAAGCCTTGAAGATGGCGTTTTTGAAAATCTAACAGGCTTACAGACACTTTACCTAGAAGAAAATGAGCTTGAGACCATCAGTAATCTTGTTATGCCACTCAATCTTGAAGAACTTGACCTGAGCAACAATTATCTTGCACATATAAGCATTGCTGAACCTAGCGATAGCCTTACCTCATTGAACTTAGAGAATAACAAGCTCGAGGCACTTTCTTTTCTTGAAGGTAGCAAGGGTCTTACGAATGTCTATTTACACAACAATGCCATACAAGGTATTGACGATCTGCCTGATCTGCCGTTACTTCGGGAACTCGACTTGTCAGGTAATTTAATTCGGGATATTACAGAACTTATAAGCCATCCAAGCTTGAATGAAAACGTGCAACTCAACCTTACTGGCAATTGTCTCAATCTTGGCGCAAATGGTGATGATATAGAAGCTATTAGCCAGTTAAGGACACAGATACGCTCTCTACAAGTTGGCAATCAACGTGATGATTGTGTCACATATGCTAATTTGGTGCCACCAATCTTAGATCAATCAGAACCTTGTATAAATGATAGAAGGCAGCTCTGGAACCCCAAAAGTGATGGTGCTGATGAGATGGCAAGGCTTCGCAACCGTGACAGTTATCAGAATTATATAGAGACTCGTTCTAGTGATGACTTTATAGAAAGTGCAAACGCCGAAGATGAAGTGACGTTTGAACAACAGTTTTTAGAGCTTATCACCATCAATTGCGGTGAAGTTACACAAGATGATTTGAACTTTATCAGTTGGCGTTACACGCTAAGAGAAAGCTACGGAAGTGAGATTTTTTACAGTAGAAACTTTTCGTGGACAGCTAGAAGTGATGATACCACTCTTGCTAACCTTCGTGATTTTACGCAAGTGCAGCAACTAGGTAGTGCCACTCAAGAAGCAATACCCTTTACAGGGATTGATAGCATCCAAGTTACCTACGGACACAGCATAAGTACACTTGTCGATTTGGCTTATCTGGAAAAACTAGAGTATTTATATTTACCCTTTGGAAAAATTGATAGCTTTCAGGGCTTACAGAATCTTCCCAACTTACGTGTAATTGACTTGCGTGGCAACCTCATTCGTAGCTTTCAGCTGCTATTAGATAATCCGAATATTGGTGAAGGTGTCATTATAAATATAAGTAGCAACTGCTTCGATCCTCATCCAGATTCCAAAGCTATGCGAGACGCACAACAGTTAAAGAACAGAGGTGCTATAGTTCTAGGTACAGAGTTCTACGGCGATCACTGTCAAAATCCTAATGTCACAGAGCCTATTCTTGAACAGATTAAAACAGAAGTTGTTGACGAAAATTTTCTTGCAGCGCAAGGTGACGGAGAGTGTTTAGCAGGTCATTATGCTCGCATCCCTGATCCCAATCTACGTATCGTTTTAGATATTCATCCACATATGTCATTTTTAGATGGTTGGATAGCTTGTAATGTACTACTCTACGTACAACCTAGAATCATAAGTGTTGGGGGCAGACAACTTAGCCTAACGAACCTCGAAGGTTTGCAATACTTTAAGAGTATTGAACTTCTGAATCTCACTGCACATCGTAAACAAAACTCTCGTTCGCCAGATACCACTTACCATTACTACAATGACGTATCACCTTTACTTGATTTACCTAATTTACGAGAAATAAGTAGTTGGGGATTACACTATATGACCCTGTATCATGATGTTGAATTGCTGTGCGGTATGAAGGCAGTTATACCAACTTTGGAAGAACAAGGTGTAACAATTCATCCTGACCCTCCTCTGGAGGAATCAATTGAGGAATATTGCTCGAGTACCTCACCCTAAAAAAGCAGATCGGCACAATCACCGACTCGCTAAGACTCTTCTTGTTGTTGAGTAAATTACTGTTTTAACCGCGTCCACAACCGACTCGCTAAATCGACATATTCCGGTGAGCAGATCTGGACAAATTTGATACTGGCATCATCTAATGGGACTACATCTAGTCTTCTGCATAAGACATTATTTGCAAATCACACTAAGCTGCATAAACTATCTTCCCGTCCATTATTGTGAGTTTGACAGTTAAGTTGCCTAAATCTTCTGTAGGTAGTGCAATCACATCTTCAGAAAGTAGCACCATGTCAGCCAGCATCCCGACTTTAAGCTGTCCTTTATGAGCTTCTTGAAATTCTGCATAGGCAGCATCTTTTGTGTAGCCAGCCATCACCTCAACTAAATTTTGCTGAAAGTGGGCGTTACCTTCATCCCCCCAAGGCTTTCGCGTCACGGCAGCTTGCCAACTCACAAATGGGTTCATGGTGACAACCGACCAGTCGCTGCCTAAGACAACATGCGCGCCCGCATCCCGCAAACGGCGCACGGCGAATGCATCTTGCCAACGCGCTTGGGGAACGTGCTTAAACCACAAATCAGCATTTACTGGGCTAGTTGGCGCGTGTAGGGGCTGCATACTGGAAATCACACCAAGTTCAGCAAAACGGGGAATGTCACTGGGGTTAATGATCTCGATGTGCTCTACTCGGTGGCGGCTATCGCGTGTGCCATTTGTGTCGCGTGCTTGTTCATAAGCATCTAGTGCCAAGCGTACTGCACCATCCCCAACGGCGTGGGTGGCTATCTGGAAGCCGAGGGCATCTGCTTGGGTGACAAGCTCGAGGTAGTGTGCGCGTTCAAAAATACTCGTCCCTAAATTTTCTGGCTCATCTGGATAACCCTCTAGAGTAAGGGCGGTTTTACCGTCGTAGACGCCATCTGAAAAAAACTTGACCGCACCCGTATGTAACAAATTGGAGGCATACGTGTCGCGCAACGCGCTTGCTTCGGTAGCTAATGTTTCAGCGTTGATGCTTGGGTCAACGTAATACGGCAAGTAAACGCGGCAGGTGAGATCGCCAGCTTGCTCGAGCCCTTTGTACAACTTTCCTTGGGCGTCATCTCCCAGCATGTTGTGAATGCTGGTGATCCCAAAAGAAGCCAGTTGCTCGAGGCTACGTTTGACAGCGTTTGTCATAAACGCCTCATCGCTAGGCATGTAGTGATTCACAAACGCAAAGACTGCGCCCTCAACCATTTCGCCTGTAGCGAGGCCGTCACTGTCAAAGGTCATGTCAGAACGTAATTCGGGGTTGTCTGGGCCGTGGAGGAGGTGGGTTTGCTCGAGCGCCTTGGTGTTTAACCAAAGTGCGTGCAAATCATGGGCAAATAACACCAAAGGTCGGTCTGCCACAATCTCATCTAAATGCGTGCGGTGCATGACTGTATCTGGGTTGGGTAAGCTGTAGGCGGCAGCATGGGCGGTCAGCCAAGGCGCATCTGAATTTTCCTCAGCAAATTCCAAAATACGTGCGCGCACTTCAGCCATATCTTTGATGCCGCGAAGGTCAACGTCGCCCGCTGTTTTGGAGCCTGCGTACAGGTGAAAGTGGCTGTCAATAATACCCGGCATGAGGGTAGTTTGCTGACAGTCAATGACGTACGTGTTAGGACCGCGCCACGCTTCACTGTCTGCTTCATGACCTACAAAGCTGATGATATTGCCCGTTACCACAACCGTATCTGCGTGAGGTTGGTTGGCATCAAAGGTTAAGACGCTAGCGTTAGTCAGTAAGATGTCAGCAGGCTGTGTCATGAGGGCAGACCTTCACCCAAGTTCAACAGCTTCGTCTCACGTACAAATGGCATCACATGAATGCCTCCTGTGTGGATAGCTATAACGTCACTCAGCATCGTGCTCGTCATCATACCCTTGTGGTTTAAGATGATAAGCACACATCTAATCACATCTTGATACACCTACATAAACTCTCTAGTCCTAACCATTATGAAAGGACATTTAAAGATGACACCTTCGACCCTTACACCACCGACAACTGATCTGCTAGCACCTGTCTGGACGCACCTGACCCAAGTGCAACCTGTCAAAGCGGAAGGCTGTTATTTTATAAGCGCAGATGGCACCCGCACGCTTGACTTTACCTGCGGTATTGGTGTGACCAACACGGGGCACTGTCACCCTAAAATTGTGCAAGCCATTCAAGAGCAAGCCAGCCAGCTCATCTTTGGGCAGATGAACGTTGTTATCTCGCCAAAAATGATTGAACTGGCCCATAAACTCAACGCGGTCACACCACCCCACATTGACCGCTTTTTCTTTTCCAGCAGCGGTGCAGAAGCCATTGAAGGTGCGGTGAAACTTGCCCGCCATGCCACCGGCAAGCGTAATGTCATTGTCATGCAAGGTAGTTTTCACGGACGTACCCATCAAGCTATGGCCATGACAACCTCAAAATATGCCTATCGCTACAACTATCAACCGCTGCCCGGTGGCGTCTTTGTAACACCCTTCCCCTACAGCTATTACTACGGCTGGGACGACCAAACCACCACCGAGTTCTGTCTCAAACAACTTGACTTACTGCTCCACAGTCAAACCTCACCCAAAGAAACTGCTGCCATTGCTATTGAACCCATTTTAGGTGAGGGGGGCTACGTGCCTGCGCCGGATGCGTTTTTGCAAGGTTTGCGTGAACTCTGCGACAAGCATGACATCTTGCTGATTTTGGATGAGGTGCAGAGCGGCTTTGGACGCACTGGGAAATTTTTTGCCTATGAACACGCAGGCATCACGCCGGATGTGATTGTGATGGCCAAAGGTCTCGGGAGTGGGATGCCAATTTCAGCGATTGCCGCGCCTGCTGACCTGATGGCGCGTTGGCAACCCGGTACACACGGCGGCACGTATGGAGGTGGGAATGCGGTTGTTGCTGCGGCTGCTTGTGCCACCGTGGATGTGCTTTTGGATGAGGGCTTGGTAGATAATGCCGCCAAGATGGGCGCGTATTTAATGATGAAGCTCAATGACCTGCAAGCACAGTACCCAGTTATGGGTGACGTGCGCGGGCGTGGTCTTATGGTGGGTGTGGAGTTTACAGATGTTGATGGGAAGCCGGATGCAGCCGCAGCTAGCCGAGTTTTGAAGGACTGCCTCGAGCACAACCTGCTTCTGCTCAACTGTGGCAGCTACCAAAATGTCATCCGCTGGATTCCGCCGCTGATTGTGAGTGAGGCCGAGATTGATGCGGCGGTGGGAGTTTTTGCGCGTGCCTTAGTAGCATCGACATCTACAAAGCGTTAACTCGCCTTTTAAACTTACTCATGGAGTAAACTATAGTTTACTTCTGGTCTGGATGATGATATTGAGTTAAGGTGTCTCAAAAAGAACTTGTTGTTTACCAAACCCGTAATGCACAAGAGCCTTTTAATGACTGGCTTACGAGCATCAAAGATCGCCGGACACGGGCACGTATCCTTTCTCGTCTGGACCGTCTAGAACAAGGGCACTATGGAGACCACAAAGCCGTTGGGCAGGGTGTCTTTGAACTGAGGTACTTTTTTGGCTCAGGCTACCGTGTGTATTTTGCCGAAGATGGTCAGGCAGTAGTACTTTTGCTTTGTGGTGGAGACAAACGCAGTCAACAGCGTGATATTACAACTGCTCAACAATATTGGCAGGATTACCAAGATCGTAAGTAAAGGTTGGAGCAAGTTACATGACAACAAAATACCGCAAGTTTCGAGATGTGGTCATTGAGCGTTTCCAGCAAGACCCAGAAGAAGCTCATGCTTACCTACAACTTGCGCTTGAAGACTACGAGCAAGATGGTGATGCCCAACACTTGCTACTCGCCCTGCGAACGGTTGCTGAGGCTCAGGGCGGTTTACCTAAACTAGCTCGGAAAATTAATGTAGAAAAGATGACGCTCTACAAAGCGCTATCTGAAACGGGAAACCCAAGACTCAGCACGATTTACAAAGTTTTGAAGGGGTTGGGGTACAAACTTATGCTCGAGCCACTCGAAAAACATCAACCTAGTTAGCTAATCACATTCCTAGAGACTGTCATCAAACGGCGTTCACGCTCAGCAGCAAAAGCAAGACAAGCTTTAAGGTCTGCCTTGGTTAAATTTGGAAAATCTTCTAAGATTTCTGCCTCCGTCATGTCGGATGCTAGATAGTCAAGCACTTCATACACGGTGATTCGCAACCCGCGCACACAGGGTTGACCTCCACGCTGGTTGGGGTCGAGGGTGATGTAGTCTTGGTACTTCATAGCTCAAGTGTAAGGCTCTGGTACGTCTGCAGTAAGCAACGTTCGCCAATTACAAATATTGCAATAAGGCTCACATTGAACTTCATACAAAACAATTTTCACCGTCTATAATCTGCATCATGAGATATAAAAATATAGCTTTTGCAGTGCTTCTTGCACTTTTGTTAATTGCATGTGGCGACGATGCCACTGAAGAACCTGTCATAGAAGTTGAAGGTATCTCCGTAGAACCAACCCGCCTCGAGCTTACTGCAGGTGAAAGCGCCCCTCTACAAGCAACTGTGACGGGATTTGGCAACAGAAATGTGCTTTACAGCTCGAGCGCCCCCGCATTGCTACGGTGAACGCTGAAGGTTTAGTGACGGCGTTACGCCCCGGTATAGTCGGGATTACAGCAACTTCGGAAGCTGAACCCAGCCTGTTTGTAATAAGCCTTGTGACTGTCACGGGAACATCACCCTTAGCAACGATTACCTCGTTTACAGCGTCACCTTCACTAATAGAAGTGGGTGATACAGCCACGCTGCCTTGGCAGGTTTCAGGTGAGGATGTTGTGGTTTCGCTGCAGCCAGATGTGGGCGATTTGGGGAATGCAACGAGCGTTGAAGTTAACCCGCTCGAGCCAACAACTTATACACTAACCGCTAGTAGTGCAGCAGGCAGTGACCAAGCTAGTGTGACAGTTAGGGTTGCTTACGCAGTCGCAGACTCACACTTATGCGAAGGCGATTACCTCGTCAGCAGTCAGGTTGACCTGGCGGCACGCACAAGCTGTCACAGTAAATCGAAGGGGTTGGAACGTAACCTCTCGCACTAATTGTTAACATAATTGATCTAGTTACGAACATTAAGAGGTTTCACACCACCGTTTTAGCCTAAAGTAGCAGTTCCAACGCCCCCTTCAAACTCACCACCGTAAGATCCTCAAGCACCTGACCATAAAGATGCCCAAAGTGCCGCTGGTCACCCGTCACAAGATAGTCTGCCCCACTAGCAACCGCCGCCGCCAGAATCGGCGCGTCTTTGGCAACCACATGGCTGTTTGCCCACGTGACAAGCGCAGGAGACGCTTCGGGGATGATGGTGAATAGGGGTTCGAGGTCGTGCAATGTGGGGAGGTGCTTACGGTATTTGACGCTGAGGTTACGACGAGCTTCTTCAGCAGCGTAAGATGAGGTAAGCAGCGTGCAGTACCTCGCTTGTGCTAAGTGAAACAATGCCCGCGCGTGTCCTTTATCACTCAAGCAAGCTGAAAAGACAACGTTAGCGTCAAGGAAAAAGACTGCCACAAGAGTTAGGAAAGTTTTTGCTCAAGGCGCTCAGCTAGCTCAGGAGACATCACATCCGCAGCAGCAAACTCCTTAAGGCGTTCATCACTGTAAATTTCAATAGGATACACTCCCGCCGGACGGAGGATGAGTGCACCATCTTCGGTGGTCTCGACAATCAGTAACGATTCTCCCTCAATACCAAGCTGGTCAATAATCTTTTTGGGAATGCTGATTTGCCCTTTTTTGCCAAGCTTGACGACATCCATAGCTTCTACGATACCAGAATCCGACTTGCCGGATACTCTTTTGCATCAAAAGCCTTGGGCACAACCTGCTCCTACTCAATTGCGGTAGCTATCAAAATGTCATCCGCTGGATTCCGCCGCTGATTGTGAGTGAGGCGGAGATTGATGAGGCGGTGGGGGTTTTTGCGCGTGCGTTGGCACAAAATGAAGTATGACAAAATACCGCAAGTTTCGAGATGTGGTCATTGAGCGTTTCCAGCAAGACTCAATTGCAATAAGGCTCACATTGAACTTCATACAAAACAATTTTTATCGTCTATAATCTGCAGCATGAGACACACAAACATAGCTTTTGCAGTGCTTCTTGCACTTTTGCTGGTTGCGTGTGGAGATGATGCTATTGAAGAACCTGTCATAGAAATTGAAGGTATCTCCATAGAACCAACCCGCCTCGGGCTTATTGCAGGTGAAAGCGCTACTTTGCAGGCGAGGGTGACGGGATTTGGCAACAGAAATGTGCTGTACAGCTCGAGCGCTCCTGCCATCGCCACAGTAAATGGTATGGGTTTAGTTGTAGCCTTACGCCCCGGCACAGCAGTCATTACGGCAACTGCCGAAGCTGAAACCAGCCTATTTGCAACTAGCCTGGTGACCGTCACTGGAACATCACGTTTACCTACAATTACCTCATTTTCAGCAGCACCTGAAGTGATTCAATCAGGTGAGATAGCAACCTTGTCTTGGGAAGTTTTAGGTGAGGATGTTGAAGTTTCGTTACAGCCTGAAATAGGTGAGCTTGGAGATGCAACGAGCGTTGAAGTTAGCCCGCTCGAGACAACAACTTATACACTAACCGCTAGTAGTGCAGCAGGCAGTGACCAAGCTAGTGTGTTGATTACCATTGTTGGCGAGGCAGAAGATGTTTGCGTAGGCGATTATACTATTGGTAGTCAGGATGAGCTTGCCGCCCTCAGACCTTGTCGGATAATTACTGGAACATTGATTATTGACGGTCTTGAAGATGTGCCTAACCTGACGGCACTAGCCAGTCTAGAGGAAGTCACGAATCTTGCCATTTTAAACAACCCCGGACTCGAGTCTCTCAAAGGACTTGAAAACATGACTGCCATTCAGGGTAATCTCACGATTGGTGGGGGAGGCGGTGGCATTATTGAGTTATCAGGGCTAGAGCTGCAACAAACACAGTCTTTTGGTAATGACAACCTAACCTCACTTGAGGGTTTGGATAATCTCTTAACAGTCGGTGGTAAGTTATCTATTGGACTGAATGACAACCTAACCTCACTTGGCGAGCTAAATAGCCTAACGACTGTTGATGGAGATGTATTCATTTTTGATAACGATGCGTTGCAATTCATGGATGGATTGGGTAGTTTGACCAGCGTTGGTGGTAGTTTTGGCATCTATGATCATGAGAACCTCGAGCGCATCATACGTCTAGGTAGGTTACGATTTGTCGGTGGCAACGTTACTATCTTTCGTAATGATGCACTCGTATCGCTAGATGGTTTTGGTGGTCTCGAGGCCATCGGTGGCGATCTGTCTATCAACTTCAATTTTTCGCTCACCTCACTTGCTTCTATCGCTTCCCTCACCAACGACGACATCGGCGGTGAAGCACGAATTTTTGACAACGATAACCTCGACTGCGCTGCCCAAAACTTGCAATTTACAGTTGTTGGCATCTGTAACTAACAAATATTTGCCCTACCTAACGTCTATTTGGGTCTGTTTCAGCTAGGCTAATACACATGTTCCAAGGTCTAGGAGACAGACTCCAAAATGTATTTGAAAGCCTCAAGGGGCGCGGTAAGCTCACTGAGGCAGATGTTAAAGCGGCCCTACGCGAAGTTCGCGTGGCGCTACTAGAAGCAGACGTTAACCTACAAGTTGCCAAAGATTTCACCAAGCGCGTGCAAGACCAAGCGGTGGGTTCCGAAGTCCTCATGTCATTGCGCCCAGACGAACGGGTTGTCTCAATCGTTCACGATGAACTGGTTGAAACTCTGGGTGGTAGCGCGCAACAACCTCAACTCAAAGACACCAATATGTGGATGCTGGTGGGGCTTCAGGGGTCAGGTAAAACAACCACGGCGGGCAAACTCGCTTACAAATACAAAGGGCGAGGGCGGCGTCCCTTGCTCGTGGCTGCCGATACCCAGCGCCCCGCCGCGCGAGAGCAACTTGCGATTATTGCAGAGCAAGTGGGCGTGCCCGTCCTTAAAGTGGAGGACAACGAAGCCCCTGAAGTCACGCGCCAACGCATTAATGACTACATCAAACAAGATTTTCGTGATCTGGTGATTGTGGATACCGCCGGGCGCTTGCAAATTGATGAGCAACTGATGGATGAGCTTGCCACGTTACACGGGTTAGTCGCACCGTCTGAAACCATGCTGGTAATTGACTCTATGACGGGGCAACAGTCACTCAATGTGGCAGAAGCGTTTGATAGTCGCATCGGTATCACGGGTCTAGTGATGACTAAGTTGGATGGCGACGCGCGCGGTGGGGCGGCGCTATCTGCCAAGCACATCACGGGTAAACCCATTTACTTTGGCGGCATGAGCGAAAAGTTGGATGGGCTCGAGCCCTTTTACCCTGACCGCGTCGCGGGGCGCATTCTGGGCATGGGCGACGTGCTTACCCTCATTGAAAAAGCCAAGGTGCTCGAGGCAGAAGAAGCCCCCGGCAAGCTGGATGAGTTTAGCTTGCAAGACATGCTCACGCAGATGCAGCGCATTAAGCAGATGGGCTCGTTTAGCGACATCCTCAAAATGATTCCGGGGGCAAACAAAATGTTACCGCCCGGTGCAGACGTTGACGACAAACAAATTGCCCGTATTGAGGCCATTATTTCATCCATGACCGAAAAAGAGCGCCGTAAGCCAAGGTTACTCAACGCCAGTCGTAGAAAACGCATTGCAGCCGGTTCCGGCACAAGCGTGCAAGACGTGAATAGGCTTATGAAAAACTACGAGCAAATGAAAAAGATGATGAAAAAGATGATGCGCGGTGGGCGTAGAGGGCGTGGTGGTTTTCCGGGCATGCCGGGGATGTAAATGACTAACGTAAGCTGCTTTTACAAACATCCTCAGCGTTGCTAGTCATCTTGATCATGTAAAAGACAAGCTGTCGAGACTACATATGCAAGATAGATGTTAAGCTAAAAAAATTATGACTAGCAAGCTAGAACTGCGCACAACTGAGGATGGCAGTAAGACCCTTTATAGTCCTGCTTACGGTCAGACCTTTCACTCAGAAAAAGGCGCGTTAAGCGAGTCCCAACACGTGTTTATTGAAGGTGGCGCGCTGCCCTTTCAGCTCATGTTGCAAGACCGCGTGCGGGTCTTAGAGGTTGGTTTTGGCACGGGCTTAAACTTTTTTTTAAGTGCGTCGCTGGCGGCACTGCATCCGTCTAAGCTCGAGTACCTTGCGCTTGAAAAAGACCTGCTGACAGCAGATGTTATTAGCCCGCTCGAGTACCATCAAATCCTCACCAAGCCAGACGTTTGGCAAAGCTACCTTGAGTGGCGACCTAACGTGGATGTTCGTGCTGCTACGTTGGCGTCGGTAACGCGCAAAACACCGCACTTTCGCTGGCAAAACAGCGATTTGGCCTTGATTTTAGGTGGTGCGCGTGAACGCATCCTCGAGCTAGATGCACCCACTGCCACTATTTTTGAAAATGAACCTGCGGTGGCAGGCACGGTAGATATTATCTATCACGATGCCTTTAGCTACGACAGCAATTCTGAATTGTGGCTCGAGTCCTTCCTCAAACACCTCTACATGCTGCTCAAACCAGGTGGTGTGCTGACAACCTATTCTGTCAAAGGCATTGTGCGACGGCGACTGGCAAAGGTGGGCTTTCAAGTTGAAAAACGCCCCGGGCCCCTTGGCGGTAAGCGGGAGATGTTAGCTGCTATCAAATAAGTGTCAGTGGGCTTCGGTAAGGGTATCAAGCTTTGAGAAATTGTCTGAGACACATCAAGTTGAGGCTCTTGTGATTGCTGCGCCGTGGGATTCTTTTTAGTGAGAACATCTATTCAAAGATTTAGATACTTTTACTCCGTCACAGATATAAACAAAATTTTAGACGCAGCATACTAAATCGCGTCGGTGATGCAACTCGATTTTTGAGATTCAATACCTGTCTGAGGTATTGCCTATTAACCATTTGCAAAATGGGGCTGAGATAATCTCATTTAGCCTGTTCAGGATGGAACATCTTGAAAATCTGTCAGTTGCTTATAAGTTTTTGTCTGTGACGCCATTTCTAATGCTTTTTGAGCTTATTACGCAGAATATCTATAGGTTTTGAGTGATGATGAGACAGCATCACCTAAAAGATTTTTAGACAGGCTCTGCAGCCTGCTAGACGCTGAAGCTTGCTAAACTAAGGGGATGACCTTAACGGTACTTGGCGACTTAGCGTGGGATGTGCTCATTCGGACAAACAGCGAACTGCTCACCGGGGGGGACACCTTTGGTGAGGTTGTGCTCGCACCTGGTGGCAGTGCTGCCAACGTGGCTGTGTGGGCATCCCGCTGTGGGGTATCAACGCGCTTTATTGGCAAAATTGGGCGCGACAACTTTGGGCATTTGGCAGAGCAGCAGCTCAAACAAGAACACGTGGATGTTCATGTGATTCGCACGCGGGCTTATCCTACGGCGTCTATTGCGGTGTGGATTGACCACAACGGCGAGCGCTCGATGGTCTCGGGAAAAGGTGCAGACTTTTACCTGCTACCTTCAGAATTGCCTCGAGTTTTGCTCGAGCAAACGACCCACCTCCATCTCACCGCGTGGTCGCTGTTTACTGACCCACCCAGAGCAGCAGCGTGCCGGGCAGCGGCGGTTGCCAAACGCGCAGGGGCTACCCTCTCGCTTGACCCCGGGTCATTTCAAATGATTGACGACATGGGCGTAAATCGCTTTTTAGCCGTCACAACTCCCCTTGGTATAGATATGCTGTTTCCCAACTTTGAAGAAGGCCGCAGCCTCACAGGGGAGACAGCGCCAGAAGCCATTGTGACCAAGCTGGCAGAGTTATACCAAGGCGCGCTCATTGCCCTTAAATTAGACGCCCAAGGTGCACTTTTGCTCGAGGCCGGCAAGCTCACGCCAGTCCCGCCAGCTACCCAGCAACTCATTGATGCAACGGGCGCAGGTGACTCTTTTGCGGGCGCGTTTTTAGCCCAGTACCTCGAGCATGGTGATGCTACCAAAGCGGGTCAGTTTGCTTGCCAAATTTCGGCGTGGGTTATTGAGCGCCTTGGCGGGCAAGCACCTGCTGATGATGTGCTGCGAGAGTTGCTATGAGAGGTGTTGGGTAGGGCAAGCTAATCACGTGTGATACTCCGCGTTAATGCGCACGTAGTCTGCACTTAGGTCACATCCCCAAGCTTGACCGCGACCATTACCTGCAGCTAAATCAACCCCAA